>JAJCXQ010000690.1 GCA_029263355.1 Acidobacteriota bacterium
ACCACGCTGTCGTTCGACATTGCCGCACTCGAGCTCTATCTGCCGCTGGTGACCGGCGGATCCGTGGTGGTCGCCAGGCGCCAGGAAACAATCGACGGCAAGCGGCTGATCGAGCTACTGGAGGCCTGTCGCGCCACGGCGATGCAGGCCACCCCGGCCACTTGGCGCTTGCTCCTCGCTGCTGGCTGGGAAGGTGATCGGAGTTTCAAGGCTAGGAATTTCAAAGCACTGTGCGGTGGCGAAGCTTTGCCGCCGGAATTGGCGACCGCCCTGGGGCCACGATGCGCCTCCCTATGGAACCTCTACGGTCCTACCGAAACCACCATCTGGTCAGCTTGTGAAAAGGTTGACGTCGTGGCCGAGCCGTTTCTCGGTTCGCGGCCGGTGGCGATCGGGCGCCCGATCGACAACACCTCTGTCCGCTTGCTCGACTCCAGCTTACGGCCAGTGGCAGTTGGTATTCCTGGAGATCTCTACCTCGGCGGTGAAGGACTCGCCCGCGGCTACCTGCGGCGTCCGGCGCTGACCGCCATCAGCTTCGTTCCCGATCTCTGGTCGGCACGCCCCGACCAGCGCCTCTACCGCACCGGCGACCTTGCTCGCCGCCTCCCAGATGGTCGTCTCGAATTTTTGGGTCGCAGTGATCACCAGGTCAAGGTACGCGGTTTTCGTATCGAACTGGGAGAGATCGAATCGGTCCTCGAAGAGCATCCAAGAGTCCGCCAGGCAGTGGCGGGAGTGCTCTCAACATCAGCTGCCAGCACTCGACTGATCGCTCACGTCGTCAACGAGCCTGGTGAGACAGAACCCGTTGAGTTACACGACCACGCGGCGACCCGGCTGCCGGACTACATGGTGCCGTCAACCTTTCTGGTGATCGACGAGCTACCCTTGACGCCCAACGGCAAGGTCGATCGTCGGGCCCTGTTAGTCCAGGCGCAATCGACGATCTCGCAGGGACAAGGCAGTGGCGCAGCCTACATTGCGCCGAGCAATCCGGTGGAAGAGGTCCTCGCAACGATCTGGTCGGAAGTTTTTGGTCTGCGCCGGATCGGCATGAACGACCATTTTTTTGCTCTCGGCGGGCACTCACTGTTGGCGACCCAGGTCGTCTCTCGCTTGCGCGAAGCCTTCGCCGTCGAGCTACCGCTGCGCGCGGTCTTCGAGCACCCAACGGCCGGTCAACTGGCAGACGTTGTCGCCAGCGCCAGGATGTCCGGCAAAGCAGCGCCTGCACCGGTGACACCAGTCCACCGCGACGCGCAAGGCCTGCCACTGTCGTTCGCCCAGGAGCGACTGTGGTTCATCGACCGGTTGATCCCCGATCGCGCGGTGTACCACATCGCTCGCGCCTACGCCTGCCACGGACCTCTTCAACCGGCGTGGTTGGCCGCTGCCATGCGCCACGTGATCGAGCGTCACGAGATTCTGCGCACCCACTTCGTCGACGTCGACGGTCGACCCGTTCAGCGAACGAGTCCGACTCCTGGGGCGCAGGCCGCGATCCTGCCGGTGATCGATCTGGCGCACCTCGCCACGGATGACCTTGGGCGCGAAAGCGATCGACTGCGACGCGAGGCCGTGCGACGTCCGTTCGAGTTCGAAACCGGCCCACTCCAACGAACAACCCTGCTGCGACTCGCCGCGACCGAGCACGTGCTGCTGCTGACGCAGCATCACATCATCTCAGATGTTTGGTCCCTCGCCGTCCTGACGAACGAATGGACAGCCGTCTACAGTGCCATAGCGAGCGGCAACGCACCAGCTCTCGAGGCGCTTCCCGTGCAATACGGCGACTACGTTGTGTGGCAGCGAGAACGCATACGCGGTGGTGTGCTCGATGAGATGCTCACCTTCTGGCGCCAGCAGCTCGAAGGCGCCCCAGCAGTGCTGGAGCTACCCTTCGATCGGCCGCGCCCAGCACTCCAAACATTTCGTGGAGCACGGCGCTGGCTACAGATCGATTCGGCGCAGAGCGGCGAAATCGAGAAGTTGGCGCGGACCACGGGAACGACACCGTTCATGCTGTTGTTGTCTGCGTGGGCCGTCCTACTCGGGCGTTACGCCGGGCAAGACGACGTGGTGCTCGGCACGCCGATCGCCGGCCGAGGACGACGCGAGACCGAAGGCCTCGTAGGTCTCTTCGTCAATACCCTGGCGCTACGGTGTCAACTCGGCGACGATCCAAGCTTCGGCCAGCTGCTGGCGGACACCCGAGAAATAATGTTCGGCGCCTACGCTCACCAGGAGATGCCGTTTGAGCGTCTGGTCGGAGAGCTCGGTTCGGAACGCAATCTGAGCCATTCGCCGCTGTTCCAAGTCCTCTTCTCGCTCCAGAATCTCGCCGCGGAGGACCTAGAGTTCCCAGGCTTGGAGGTGTCGGCACTCGAGGTGCCGCGGCAAGAGGCCCACTTCGACCTTACGATCTTTGCGTCGGAGACTGACGACGGGCTGCGCTTTCTCCTCAACTACAACCGCGATCTATTCGATTCCGCCACCGTTACACGCTTGGCTCGCCACTTTCGCAACCTTCTTGGCGCGATCGTCGCGGAGCCTGGACAGGCGATCTCCAAGCTGCCCCTACTCGCTGAAGGCGAACGCCACCAACTGCTGGCGGAGTGGAACGATACCGCGGCGCCCTACCCACGGCAGCTCCTCCTGCATGAGCCTTTCGAGCAGCAAACGACACTCTCGCCGGGTGCGATAGCGGTGGTCTTCGAAGGCCGAGAGCTATCCTACGGCGAGCTCGACCGACGCGCCAACCAGCTGGCCTGGGAGTTGGTGGATCGTGGCGTCGGCCCGAGCGTCTTGGTTGGCGTTCATTGCGAGCGCTCGCCGGAGATGATCGTGGCAGTGCTGGCCATCCACAAAGCTGGCGGCGCCTACGTACCCTTGGAGACGACCTGGCCAACCGATCGCATTCGCTGGATCATCGAGGCGAACGCCATCTCTTTATGTCTCATCGATGGCCACCAGCGGCCGGTGATCGAAGGCTTGGGAGGCCTGGAGCCGGGTCGGGTCATCGACACCGATCAAGCGGCGGGTCGCCCCGAGACGGCGCCACCGAAAACTGCCAGGGCAAAAGATCTTGCGTACGTCATCTTCACCTCGGGTTCCACCGGCCGGCCGAAGGGTGTCATGGTGCGCCACCAGCCAGCGATCAACCTCGTGAACTGGGTCAACCAACACTTCGCTATCGGCCCGGAGGATCGACTGCTTTTCGTCACCGCCCTGTCGTTCGATCTTTCGGTTTACGACATCTTCGGCACCCTAGCGGCCGGTGGCAGCATTCACTTGGCTTCGAGCGCCGAGGTCCGGGATCCGCAGATGTTGATGAAGATCCTGCGGCACGAGCCGGTGACGTTCTGGGACTCGGCGCCCGCCACACTTCAGCAGTGCGTGCCCTTCTTCCCGGTTCCAGGCACCGCGGACACCAGCCTGCGCCTGGTCTTCCTGAGCGGCGACTGGATCCCCGTCGGTCTTCCCGATCGACTCCGTGACTCGTTTGACACCGCCCGAGTGATCAGCCTTGGAGGAGCGACGGAAGCGGTCGTGTGGTCCAATTTCTATCCCATCGGGGAGGTCGACCCGGGATGGACTTCGATCCCTTACGGCCGGCCTATTTCGAACGCTCACTACCACGTCCTCGACCATGCTCTGGCACCGTGTCCGGTCGGCGTTGCCGGTGACCTCTTCATCGGCGACGAATGCCTCTCCATTGGTTATTCAGCCCAGGCGGTTCAGACGACTCGCCAATACCTGCCAGATCCTTTTGCCCACAAACCCGGCATGCGGCTTTACCGCACCGGCGATCGTGCGCGCTCCTTGGTGGATGGCAACTTGCAGTTTCTCGGGCGAGCCGACACCCAGGTCAAAGTCCGCGGCTTCCGGATCGAGCTGGGTGAGATCGAAGCGGTGCTCAACGATCAACCCGGAGTGCGAGAAGCTGTGGTACTGGTGCGCCAGGACTCCCCGGGAGACCAGCGTCTAGTCGCTTACTTCATCCCCAAGAGCACCCCGACGCCCGAGGCCGCGGTGCTGCGCGCCGGGCTGGCCGAGAAGCTGCCTGAATACATGCTGCCGGCATCCTTCCTAGCGCTCGAAAGGTGGCCGCTGGCGGCAACCGGCAAGCTCGATCGCAAGGCCCTACCGTCACCTGACGCGTGGCGCGCGGCGCAAGAGATCACCCTGGCGGCGCCCGAGGCGAGCTCGAACGAGTCGGCGCCCATGGCGAGCACGAGCGAGTCCCTCGAAGGACGCCTCGCAGAGCTGTGGTCTGAAGTCCTCGGCATCGAGAACATCGGCCCTGACGACAATTTCTTCGACCTCGGTGGCCACTCGTTGTTGATGGCTCAATGCCACGCTCAGTTGCAACGGATGCTCTCGCGAGAGCTGCTGATGGTGGATCTATTCCGCTTTCCGACGATCGCTTCTTTGGCAGGTTTCCTGAACCCAGACGAGGCGAAGGCCGCAAC
>JAJCXQ010000691.1 GCA_029263355.1 Acidobacteriota bacterium
CCCCGGCAGATCGTCGAGCGCCAGAAACGCCCGTGCCAGGGCATAGTGGGCCGACGCTTGGCCACTGCGGGCGACCGGGCCCTGGTCTTGTCGTAGCTTCAGAGCTTGGTGCAGATAGCCGAGGCCTGCCTGCGGGCGCCCGGCCTCGACATAGAGCATTCCGAGGCTACCCAAAGTGATCGCCTTGTTCTCGAGTTGCTGTCCTGAACACCGTTCAAAGTTGTCGAGCGCTCGCTCAAACAGACTACGGGTCTTACGAAGCGTTCGCCGATTGCTGCCTCTCGCCGAGGTACCGCGCGCCAAACCCAACAGAGCGACACCGCGACGTTGGCATACTTTTGAGCTTTCCCCGGACACCTGGCGGGCTCCGACCAACTTCAAGACCCGATCAAAGCGTTCAAGACTGTCATCAATCTGCCCCAAGCGGCGCTCAGCATCGCCCAGGGTGTTGAGGGTTATCGCCATATCGAGCGGCAGCTTCAGCCGCTCTTGCAGACTCAGGCCGGCTTCCAGAAAGTCGATCGCCCGCTGGTGCTCGCCGATGCCGGTGAACAGGCGCCCGATGCTTCCCAGCGTCGCGGCACGACGGGCCGGTTCGTTCAATCGAGCATAGTGCCCGAGAGCCTCCTCATACTTACGAAGGGCTGCATCTTCACGCCCGTGGTCTCGGAGCGCCCTCCCAAGGGACTGCAAGGCGGTTCCCTGATCCAAGGGCGTGCCCCACCGTTTCGCCGCCCGCACTTGTTCCTCGAAACATTCCGTGGCGAGCTCAGCGAGGTGCTGCTCCCGGGCTGTGGAGCCTCGATGACTGGCAACGTGAAGCAAACGCGGATGTTCAGCCTCCAGAAAAATCTCATAGGCTAGTCGATAGGCGTCGAGCTTCTGATCCGCCTGCCTCTGAAAGCCGCGGACGCGTGCCAGCTCTTCCCACGCGAACGCAGCCTGGACCGGGTCTCCAGCCGCCTGCCAATGCCCAACCGCTGCTTCCAAAGTTTCGGCTGCCGATGGCCAGCTTGCATCGGTCGGTGGCCGTTTGGCGCGAACCGCTTCGCGAGCCATTTCTCGACCGCGGGCATAAGCGGCGACACCCGCGGCCCGCGAGAGGTCCAACGCATCAGCCGGACGCACCGGCCACAGATCGAGCCGGTAGCGGCCAGCAGGGGTGCTCTCGTCAGAGAGCGTAATTTCGAGTCGATAACGTCCCGCCTCGGCAGCAACATAATCCAGTGGCTCCACCATCCCGTATCGGGAGCCAGGGTAGTCCACTCGCTGCAAGTGGTCACCTTCTGGATCCAAAAGAACCGTGGCGACATCTGCACCGAGATGGGTGACCCGAGCCCGCAACCGGTGATCAACATCAAGCCAGATGCCGCAGGCCTGGACCTCCGCTTTGTCGATCTGTCGCTCGCCCGCCACACAGGGTTCGAGGTCCACAGCCTCTGCAACCGGCGCTTGACTGGACGCGCCATAGCTGAGAAACAACGCCACCAGACCAAAAACACAGCTGGTCGCGGTCTTTCGCATCAGTCGATGAGTTTCACCTCCACGTAGTCGAGGAATTTGCCACCCCGCCGCAGCTCGAGGCGATACGTACCCGGTGGCGGAGGCTTAGTCCAGATGACTCTCACGATACCGTCCTGGCGGTTGTCGGCGACGGCCGCGATCAAAGGCTCGGCTGAGGCAGCCTCGGGAATCAGCCGAACCTCAAACGCAACCTCGCCCGGGGCATAATCGACAACATCGATCATCAGCGCGAGACCGCCCGGGCTCCACGGAATCTGCAAAGGGTCTTGATCGCTCGCACGGACAACTCCGGAGGTCCAGTCGATCACCGCCGGATTGACCGCCACAGTCGCCGGATCGGCGCGAGGCAATACGAAACCAACCCCTACGCCGATCAATAACGTAGCGGCCAGCGCCCACCACTGAGGCCAACTCCGAGGCTCGGCAGCCGGCTCGGTGGTCGGTAACGCATCAGGTGGGAATGCACTGACTGCGACGGGATCGGCCGGCACCGTCTCACCAGCCGGCACCGTTTCACCAGCCGGTGCCGTCTCACCAGCCGGCACCGTCTCGACTGCCGACACCGTCTCGACTGCCGGCACCGCCCCCTCTTCAACCAGTTGCCCACGCAATGATTGCCAGCCATCACCCGCCGAAAATGCGGCAATCGCACTCCGCTCTTCTGCGGTTGGCTCGAGATCGGGGAATTGTTTGGCGTCGAGCAGCAGCCTTGCCTCCGCGGCGCTATCCGCCGCTCGGTCGACTAAAACCTCAGTCGCCTGATCGGAATCGTCACCGTCAGCGCGCAGACCCATCAACTCGTCGACGGTCGGGGGCTCGCCCGAGCTCTCGTCCGACAGCTCAGCAAAGGCGCGGATCAGGTCGCGATCTTGGTCGTCGGTCTTCATCTCACCCATGCTACCCGACGCTCACATTCTCGAGCACATCGGCAAGGCGCTCCCGCAGGCGCCCCCGAGCTTGGTGGATCTGAGCTTTTGCAGTCGCCACGGAAGTGCCGGTGAGCGTCGCGATTTCGCGATATTTGAGACCTTGCCGAAAGCGCAACAAGGCGCACCGTCGCATCTTCGGCGGTAATTCGGAGAGCGCGTCCGACAGGCGATCCCCGAGCTCCCGGCTCACCACCCGATCTTCCTGTTCGCTGCGGGCAGCTCCCGAAACGGCGGCTTCCGAACCTTCCCCCGAAGGCAGCGGCACCTCCTGGCCGTCCCGGCGCAGCGCCGAACCTGCCCGGAGCCGGTTGCGCCACACATTGGCGGCAATACCGAACAGCCAAGTATCGAACGTCGACCGCCCCCTGAAGGTGTCGATCCCCCGAAACAGGTTCAAGAACGTCTCTTGACGTAGGTCGTGGCTGTCCTCCGGCGAAAAGCCACGACGCATGAAAAACACGAGTATCGCGTCGGCGTAGAGAACATAAACCTGCTCGAAGATCTTCTCGCGGTCGCCACCCACCGGTACGTCAGCGAGCAGTCGGCCGATTCTGCGACGCGCCGCTGCCTGCTCTGTCTTCGACAAAGTCTCGGCAGGCGACCGGCTCGTGACAGCCATGTCTCGATTCACGCTCGAATCCCCAAGAGATGGCAACGGATGCCCCCAAATCGCAGCCAGTTTCCGCTCCTGCGGAGCACTCGAGACACGGCACAAAAGCCCCTCTGGCCAATAAAGCGCCCATGCCTCGCAACGGACACGCAGTTCTAACAACGAACACTCGAATTTTCTGAGTTCCAAGTATACAGCCGCTTCTAAACTTTTTCGCTCGGTTCGCCACTTACCGGGCCCCAGTCCCCTACCAACAACTTCGCGGTTGGCGAACGATCCGGCGGCGGCCCTGTCTCGAGTCACCTCAATACCCCAAGATCTGTTCTCAATCCTAGATTCTCTAGTCACAGGCGATAGATCCTTGGGAAGCCTGGACTACTAGAAGGTGAAGCTTGCCAGCACCCCCAAGCTCCAGTAACATACTTCAAATGCCCTAAAAGCATTTTCAGAAAAACCTCGAGGACAAACGATGAAAAGTCACTGCAGCCGACAGATCAGCCAGTCCCCAGTTTTGATGGTGAGAGGCCTCGTCCTGATGGCCCTGATACTCACTCCGGCTACCCTTCTTGCCGCAACCTTCGACGAGTTCTCGATCTCGGTCGCCCCTAATCCAGGGAGCACCGACGAGCCGATGGTCGTGACGGTCACCGGTGTCGCATCGTGCCCGACGCTGAGTGGCCCGGGCACCGATGTCCTCGGAAACCTGAGCTACGGGTTCTCCGACATATGCCCGACCCTGCCGCCGGCCCCTAGTGAGTTCACGCTGCATGCTCTGCTCGGCCCTTTGCCCGCAGGAATCTTCGAGGTTCGCTTGGTCGATCCAAACTCGCCGCCAATAATCATCGCTTCGACAACGGTCACGGTCAACGATCCTCAATTTTCGGTTCAGTTGATGCCCTCCCCCGCCACCGAGAGTGACGACGTGATCGCTCATGTGGAGGGATTCGGCAGTGACCCATACGTCGATACGCCGGAGATCGAACCGGGGTTGATCCGGCTGCGTGTTCGGCCGTGTGGGATCTGTGACCCACCTCCGATCCCAGGTCCCTTTCAACAAGATGTCTCGCTGGGCCAGCTGGCAGCCGGCGAGTATGAGGTTGAGCTTCTCTTCGTCGATCAACCGGTCGGCGGCAGCATGCTCGAAGTCCTTCCGGCCGAATCGAGCTGTGTCGCGGGGAACACTGCCCTTTGCCTGAAGGATGGCCGCTTCCGAGTCGAGGTGGCTTGGACCACCTCAGAGGGCCTCGTTGGCCCCGGCATGGCAGTGGAAGAAACGGGCGACACCGGCCTCTTCTGGTTCTTCGACTCCGCCAACATCGAGCTCATCGTCAAGGTGCTCGACGCCTGCGATACGGAATTCGAAAGCTTCTGGGTGTTCGCGGGTGGACTCACTGACGTCGGCGCCGTGATCACCGTCACCGACACGGAAACCGGTGAGATCGTCGTTTACGAGAACCCGGTTGGGCAGCGCTTCGAGACCATTACCGACACCGCAGCGTTTGCCGGTTGCCCCGTAGGGGACGGGAACCGCTAAACCGCCGATTCGGACCCGACGAAGCTCTTCGAGAACCGCGGATGGCGTCCAACGTCGACACCCGGTTGAAAATGACGCGAGTCCAAGAAGCCACATGCTGGGAGCGCTGGCGTCTCGCCGGCGCGGTCGAAACAGCGACACCGCCCGCTCAGCCGAAGACCGCTTGTTACTGAGAAGGCCGCGCCGTCGCGAGCGAGAATAGGATATTGACGTCTGGTATCCTTCACATTGTCGCGCTGGGTGAGGCGTCCGGCAACCGACGTGATCTGTCGCGACGAATCGTATGGTTGTTGAGCGCTGGGCCAGACTGGTCCCAAGGAGATTCAAGATGCAGTTTCATACTTTAGTCGATCAGATCCGAGATCTTTCTCTGCCAGAAAAGGAAGAAGTGAGATCCCTCCTCGACCGCCTCGTGGCTGAGGAACGGCGAGCAGAAATCGCCTTACACCATCAAGAAAGCCTCGAAGAGCTCCGGCGTGGTGAACTAGAGTTCGCCAACGATCCAAGGCGATTGCGCGATCTCATGGAATCCTGAATCGGTGCAAGTTGCTTTCAGCTCTGCTCACCAGCCTCTGAGGCGCCAACTGTGAGTCGACCATGCGTCGCCTGCGTCTTCCCCGGTCAAGGCTCGCAACGTAAAGGAATGGGTGGCGATCTCTTCGATCGTTACGAGTCGTTATGCACCACCGCCGACAGGATCCTCGGTTATTCGATCCGTGAGCTCTGCCTGAACAATCCCGGTGGCAACTTGCGCCACACCGCCTATACTCAACCGGCGCTTTTTGTTGCCAATGCTTTGATCTGGCTCGATCGCACCGAGCGACACCCGCCGCCGGACTACCTTGCCGGCCACAGCCTCGGGGAGTACAACGCCCTGTTCGCCGCCGGCTGTTTCGACTTCGAGACCGGCTTGCGGCTGGTCCAGCGGCGCGGCGCCTTGATGGCGCAGATCGAGGAAGGTGGCATGGCCGCGGTCCTCGGCCTCGACGAGAGCCAGGTCAAGGAAGTTATTCGGTCGCACGGTAATACGACGGCCGGTTCTGCGGTCGACATCGCCAACTTCAATCTTCCCACCCAATTGGTCCTGTCGGGCCCTAAAGCCGTTCTCGAATCACTGATTGCACCGATGGAGACAGCCGGCGCCCGACGCTGTCTGCTGCTCAATGTCAGCGGCGCCTTCCACTCCCGCTACATGGCGGCGACGGCGGCGGAGTTCGAAGACTTTCTAGGGCAGTTCAATTTTGAGCCACCACAGATTCCGGTGATTGCCAACACCACCGCCCAACCCTACAGCTCCGGTGATGTCGCACAGCGTCTCGTCGAACAAATTCGGACATCGGTGCGATGGTCGGAGACCATGGACTATCTGTTGGCGCAGGGCGTGACGGAACTGGAGGAGTTGGGGCCGGGTAAGGTGTTGCGTAAGCTTTGGACAGCCGCTAGTGAGGCCGCGGCGTCCAAGGTCGCTGAGACGACGCCACCCGCCGAAAACCTATCGAGTACAGAGCCCCAGGCTACCCAACCTGCGGTTTCTGCCGAGACAGCATTTACTGCTGAGACACTGGGCGACGCAACATTTCGCAACGACTACGGCCTGCGCTACGCCTACGTCGCCGGAGCCCCGGTTCCCGGCATCCGCACCGCGGAGTGGGTAACGAACCTAGGTTACAAGGGCCTACTCGGGTTCCTCGACCCCCTCGACACAGAACCCGATGCCACCGTGCGCGCCATCGTACAGGTGACGCAAGCCCTAGGCGCTGGGGGGTCGTTCGGAGTCAGCTTGCGCGACACCGCAATCCATTCACCCAATGGCGCGGGAGCCGTCGAGGATCACATCGTCAACGCGGCGCTCGAACACGGCGTTCGATTCGCGGAGGCGACTGGCTACACGCGCATCACCCCCGCCTTGATCCGCTTCCGCTTCCGCGGTGCTTATCGCGACGACGCCGGGCAGCCAGTCGCTCGACGACGCCTGCTGGCTTTGGTCACCCGACCCCGCATCGCAACCACCTTTCTGAGTCCAGCCCCAACTGAACTGGTGGCATCGTTGGTGGAGCAAGGTGAGCTGACCTCTGACGAAGGCGAGATCGCCCGTCAGCTCCCGGTCTGCAGCGACCTCTGTGCCGTCGCCGGCATCAGCGAGACGGCGGATATGACGACCCTGCTGCCGACCATCCTGCGACTGCGCGACCAACAGCTGGCGAGGCAGGGCACCCAACACCGCGTCCGTGTCGGCGCCGGTGGCGCCATCGGCACCCCCGAGGCCGTGGCCTGCGCCTTCCTGTTGGGGGCCGACTTCATCCACACCGGCGCGATCAACCAATGTACCGTCGAAGCCGGTACCTCGCAGGCCGTCAAGGAGTTGTTGGCCAGTCTGCAGATCGGCGAGACGGTCCCCGCTCCGGCAGCGGATGGCTTCGATCTCGGAACCCAGATCCAAGTCGTCAAACGGGGCACCATGTTCGCCCCGAGAGCGCGCAAACTCTACGAGCTCTTCCGCTTTTACGACTCCCTGGAAGCCATCGACTCCGCCCAGCGCGACAAACTGGAGAAAACCATCTTCAAGCGCTCCTTGGGCTCGATATGGGACGAGCTGAGCGACGAGGCCACTCCATCAACCGAAGCGTCGAGCACCAAAGACCAGATGGCTGACGCCAAAAACCGGATGGCTGACGCCAAAAACCGGATGGGCCGGGTCTTCGGCTGGTACCTCCGGCAGTCCCTCCGATGGGCTATCGTCGGCGAGCAGGGCCAAGAGATGAGCTACCAAATCCCCTGTGACGAATCGATGGCCGCCTTCAACGCCTACATCGCCGGTAGCAAGCTAGCCGACGGTCCCCGACGCCACGTCGCCGAGATCGGTGAACGTTTGATGCAAGACGGCGCTGCGTTCCTGAACCGTCGCCTGCGTCCGGCCAAACGCGATTGCACGGCGTGAACCCTAAGATCCCATCCGATTCTTGGCCATTTGAGGGCGCGCCCCCGCCGACGAGCGACTTCAAGACCGACCCTCGCTCTTGCGACCGTCGCCGAAGTCTGATGCGCTTGCCGACAAGCCTCCGCGGGCGCCTCGAGTCGCTGTCGAGCTTTCAAACGTCGTTGCACAGGCGATGCACTGGCCTGTTGAGCATGTAAAACGACCCGCGCAGGGGCAGCAGAGCTATGTCGCTTTAGCCAATCGAGTTTTTCCACCGTTTCAGAGGAGATTCGTATTCCCTACATTGATCTGCGGCCGCCGCGAAACGCTTTCGAGCTTACAAAAGACATCGCGCAGGCGATGCGCCGGCCTGTTGAGCTTACAAATCGACCCGCGCAGCGGCAGCAGAGCTATGTCGCTTTTGCCAATTGAGTTTTCCACCGGTTCAGAGGAGATCCGTATTCCCTACTTTGACCTGCGGCCGCCGCGAAACGCTTTCGAGCTTGCAAAAGACATCGCGCAGGCGATGCGCCGGCCTGTTGAGCTTGCAAATCGACCCGCGCAGCGGCCGCAGAAGCCTGTCGATTTACCAAATCAGATTTTCCACCGTTTCAGAAGGGGGTGTTCTTCCCCATTTCGATTTGCGGCCGTCGCAAAGGGGTTCGATTTGCCCTACTGCCTCGCGCGGGCGATGCGCTGGTCTTTCGAGCTTGCAAAACGACCCGCGCAACGGCCGCAGAGGCATGTCGACTCAACAAATTAGTGTCTCCACCGTTTCAGAAGGGGTCACACTTGGTCATTTTGATTTGCGGCCGTTTCTCGAGGGGTCTGTTTCCATAATTTCCGTTCGCGACGGATGTTTAGATCTTTTTCGATCCCCAATTGGATTTGAATCGGCCCAGATGAATGGGAAAGTGGCGATTAGCCCTCAGCTGAGCAGCGTCAACTAGCTCTGCTCACCGACACTTTCTAATTGTCGCTGATCAGCGGACCTCCACACCCAGGCAGGAGATGCCACCATCGTCGCCTGCTTGTTTCACCTCATGGCCAAACAATCGCGCCGGATACAGCTAACGACTGAAAATATCGATCAAACGGCTGTACTTCACAATCAACTGCTGCTGATTCTCTTGGACGCTACGGCCGATCTCTTCGATGTCGTTGTAAACCAGGAATAAGCCCGTGTTGGCGGTGTGTCGCCTACCGAATCGGACGTTCGACGACCATTGATCGGCGGCGGTGTTGTATTGGAAAAGGCTCTCTACGAAGAGCTTGGGGGTGAAGGCGTAGGCCAATCGCAGGCGCCCGAGATCAGCGTCAAAATCACCGAAGGGCAGATTGACGTTGTCGTGACGCCAGGCAACCTCACCGGTGAATTTCTCGGTCTTGCGGAAGCGGAAGCTCGGACGCAGGGAGACGCGGTCGCCGTCGAAGAACTCGCCAGCGACGACGATCAACCGATAGCTCACCGGTTTACCAAGATCGGTGAAAGCATCCAATTGAATTTCGGTGCGGCTGAACTTGGAAACCGGGATGGTGACGCCGGAGCTGATTTCGAACGGGGCCTTCACCCCGTCGTCCCAGATGTTGAAGCCGGAGTGGAATTCGTTGCCGTTCTTCCAGTCCCAATGGACGCCCGCGTGGAATACGCTGCTCTCTTTGAAACCGTCGAAGTCCCAAAATCCCTGGTAGTAGACATGGGGCCGGATCTCTTGCAGGCCGAAACGGTCCTTGGGGCGAAGCCGACTCAGGAAGTAAACTTCGGGTCGACGATAATTGCGCCGGGTGAGAAAGCCAACCTCAGGGCTGAAGCCCTCCCCGACCTCGGAATAGCTCGCCTGGATCAGATGCTTCTCTGAGTTCCAACGACCGGCGACAGACAATGCGTGGTCATCGCCGACCGAATTCGGGGTGTCGGTCTGGGCGAGGAAGGCATTGATCTCGGATTGTGGCCCGATGGACCAGCGACCGTCGATGCCATAGGTACGGCCGTAGTCATCGTCACCGGCCAGGGAGCCCGTCGCCTCACGACTGGTGGCAATGAAACCGATCGACGACTTCTCACCGATGTCCTGGCTCACTCGGATAACGGCAAACTCGTTCTCGGGCACGCTGCCACCGGTGTCGTCGGTCAACATGTAAAGCAGGCCGACGTTGGTCCGACCGTTTCTACCTGACAGACGGACGCCGCCGCGGATCGGTATCTCTTCACCTTGCGGCCCAATGCCAATACGACGACTGTGGAAAAGCTCAACTTGGCCGGGGAGTCCAACTCGAAAGGTCCCCGCGTTTTCCAGAAAGAACGGCCGCTTCTCGGGAAAGAACAGATTGAAACGATCGAGATTGAGCTGCTGGACGTCGGCCTCGACTTCCGCAAAGTCGGTGTTGACGGTGAGGTCGAGGGTCATGTTCGGGGTGATGCCAAACTTGACGTCGACGCCGCCATCAAAATCTTCTTCCGTGCCGCTGAAGCCACTACGGCCTTTGACGCTCTCGCCACGGGCGTACGGCACCGCTTGCAGGAACTGCTGCCGCGGCACCTCGACACCCTCCAGGCGACCCGCTAGAGAGACCCGATCGAGATCAAATTGACGGGTCACGGGAGCCCAAAAGGACTGTTCTTTGCGATCCCGAATGTTGCGTTGAAAGTTGATACCCCAGGTCTGAGGACTGCCCTTGGGAAAACGTAGGGTTTGAAAAGGAATCGCGAATTCGGCACTCCACCCTTGCTCATTAACCTTGGCGACCACTTTCCAGACACCGTCCCAATTGAGGTTGAAACCGCCGGTAGCGCCAAAAACCACTTCGCCGTCACGGCTCACCTGGCCGTCGTATTCGATGCCGGCGGGATTGGTTCCGAAGAGAAACGCACTCTGTAGGTCACTGTAGGTGTCGAGAATTAGCTGCAGACTGTCGGTCTCCATCAGCGACGCATCTCGACGGCTGTCGGAGATGACGATGCCTTCTGGCTCGCGGTCGTAACAAACGACGCCGATGTAAAGTGTTTCAGCGTCGTACATCACAAAAGCCTCGGTCTTCTCCGAAGCCGCCTGCCCGTCGTCGGGAGTTGTTTGCACAAAACCCGTCGCCGGTTCCGCGGCGGACCAGGCTGGGTCGTTCAAGACATCGCCGTCCAGAGTCGGCGGCGCTGCAACCTTGAACGCCTTCATCGTCGGCCGCTTCGGGGTTTCTTCTTGGGCATGAGCCGGGAGCCCTAGGCTGCTGGCCATGAAACAGAGCAGCCCGGCAAAACGAACAAGTTTTCGTGTAGCAAACCTCAGCATTTCCTTTTCTCCTCCAACGTCTTGGAATGTTCCGGCGTCCCTTCAGTTCGTCAACAGTCGATCCAAAATGCGGGCGAGCGGCGCCACGTCTGGACCCAAAACGATCGAACGGTGATCCCCTTCGATATTCACCACATGGAGTGAACCAGCGGCCACCTCCTGCCACCCCAGCTCTGGCGGCGGCGGGCAGCCGGGCTGGTCCAGTCTCTTCGTCGCTCGTACCAAATCGATATCGCCCCGGTAGGTGCGGGGAACGTAGGCATGAATCGCTTCCAAGTTGGCGAGCATGACCTGACGCCAACTCTGCTCCAACGCCTCCTCGCCCCCCGTCTGCGGACCGCCAGGCGGACGATCGGCAGGCTCGATCCCTGCGTCCTTCGTCACCTGATCAAGCACTACTTGGTCATCTCGAGGCCGTTCACGCAGCAGGTTCGGCGCATAGGTATCGATCATCACCAACCGAGCGACCTTTCGACCTTGGCGGCGCAGGAGACGGGCGATCTCGAGGGCGACCATCCCCCCCATCGACCAACCGGCGAGCGTGTAGGTGCCGAGCGGTCGAGCCGCCAAGATGGCGCGGGTATAGATCTCCGCGAGCTCGACGATCCCCGCCGCGGGCAGGCACTCTCCCCGTAAGCCGGGACACTCGATGCCGACCACTGGCCGCCGGGTGTCGAAGTGGTCAACGAGGCGCCGGTAGGTGGTCGCCAGACCTTGAAAGTCGTGGACCAGGTAAATCGGTGAGCCGGCGCCGGATCGGAGCTCAACCAGCGGCGAGAGTCGCTCGTCGGCCACCTGCGGGGAGATCCGGCACAGCGAGGTCCGGCACAGCGCCGCCAGCCCGCGAACGGTCGGATCCCGGAAGAGCTCAGGCAGGCTGATCCGTCGCCCGGCGTCCCGTTCGAGCACCGCCAACAATTGCACCGCCAAGAGCGAGTGCCCGCCGAGATTGAAGAAGTGTGCCTCGCGGCCGAGTCCGGAGATCCCCAAAACGCGCTCGAAGTTTCGAACGACTGTCTGCTCCCAACGATCCCGTGCCGGTTCTGAGCCCTGGCCCGAGGCCCGGCCTTGTCGACGCTGGGATTCAGCTCGCGCCGCCAACGCTCGGCGATCGATCTTGCCATTCGGCATCCGTGGCAGCTCGGCTAGCAGCAACAGCTCCGACGGCACCATCGGCTCGGGTAAACGCTCGGCCAGGTGGGCGCGCAGAACGGAGACCAGCGGTCCATCGTCGATCATGATTGTGGGTTGAACAAAGGCGACCAACCGTTTTTCGCCACTTTCCGATTCCGCTGTCACCACCGCTTCAGTCACTTCGCCGTGCTGCCTCAGCAGACTCTCGACCTCTCCGAGCTCGATGCGGAAGCCGCGAATCTTCACCTGGTGATCCAAGCGGCCCAACAGGCGCAAGGCCCCATTGTTGCCATGGCGAGCCAGGTCACCGGTGCGGTATTGACGACCGCCAGCGATGCCGGAGAAGGGATCTGGAACAAAACGTTCAGCGCTCTGTCGCGACCGCTCGAGATAACCCCGGGCGAGCCCCTCCCCCGCCAACACCAACTCGCCCGTCACCCCCAACGGCGCCGGCCGCAGCGTTGGATCGAGCACGAACGCCCGAGTGTTACGGATCGGGCGGCCGATAGTCTGCGCATCTCCCGGCCGCCGCAAGGTGACGGTGGAATAGGTTGTATCCTCGCTCGGGCCGTAGAGGTCGTAGACCCGTTCGATGGCCGGGATCTCGTAGAGCTGATCCGCCAATTCGGTTGGCAGTGGCTCCCCCGCCAGATTGACAACCCGAACACTGGCCGGGATCTGACTGGAGCGTAACAAAGCGGCAGCAGCGGACGGCACCGTATTGATCAAGGTCACGTTGCCCCGGCCCGGCATCGCATCCAGTGCGATCGCGTTGTCCGCCAGGTAAAGCGTCCCGCCGACGCTCAGGGGCAGGAAGATCTCGAACACCGATAGATCAAAACAGACCGAAGTCGCAACCAATGTGCCTTTGAGGTCGCGCCGCGAGTAAACGGTGCGGGCCCAGGAAAGCATGGCCGCAGCCGCTCCATGGCTGATGGCTACAGCCTTTGGCTTGCCGGTTGATCCGGAGGTGTAGATCAGATACGCCAACTGCAACGGATGGGCTCGGCGCGGCCACCGGGCTTTGACGCTCGATCGCTGCGCCGTCACCAGTTTGGGTGGGTCGTCGAGTGAGTCGTCGAGTTGGTCGATGAAGCGGATGGGGCAACTCGGTTCGAGTCCGCTTTGCGCCAAGGCGCCGCGGCTGGTGACCAGCAGGCAGACGCCGGCATCCTGCAACATGAAACTTAACCGCTCCGTCGGATAAGCCGGATCCAGAGGTACATACGCCGCGCCGGATGTGAGCACTGCAAGCAGGCCGGTGATCAACTCGGGACGCCGCTCCAAGAGAACTGCCACCCGCGTCTCGGGACCTGCTCCCGCCTGCGATAGAACATTCGCCCAGCGCCGCGACTGGCTGTCGAGATCGCCGTAGGTCAGGCGCTCGACACCACTCACCAAGGCCAGGTCGTCCGGAGTCTCCGCGGCCTGGCGGCGAAAGAGCGCATCGATCGACAGCTCTGGGAGTAGGTCCGCCGCCGTGTCGTTCCAGCCTTGAAGGAGTTGGAAGCGCTCCCCTGCGGACAGTAGCTCCAGGGTCCGGACTTCAGCCTCTGGACGGGTGACAAACCCCTGCAACAGAGCCCGAAAATGAGCCGCCATGCGTCGAACCATGACGGTCTCGAAGAGGTCGGAGGCAACCTCGAAGCCGCCGCTCAGGCGATCACCGGAGTCGGTCAGGGCCAGGGTCATATCAAGTTTGGCGGTGATCGAGCCCTCGGGCCAAAGCTCCACCGGCCAAGGTTCCGCGTCGAGTCCGGTCAGAGCCAGGTTTTGGTCGGCGCCGTTCTGCAACACGAACATAGCCTGAAAGAGCGGCGAACGACTGGCATCCCGCACCGGGTTGAGGGCCTCGACCAGCCGCTCGAAGGGAAGGTCTTGGTGGGCGAAGGCGCCGAGCGCCATCTCTCGTACTCCGGCGATACGTTGGCCTACCGTCGCTGCACCATCGAGGGCATTACGTAAGACCAACATGTTGACGAAGAAACCGATCAAAGGCTCGAGCTCCGAGTAGCGCCGATTGGCGACCGGTGTGCCGACATTGACTTCAGTGGCGCGGCTCGTTCGCCCCAGAAGCTCGGCAAAAGCAGCTTCCAACACCAGGAACCGAGTCGAGTGTGTGGCACGGGCCAGCCGCCTCAGGCCCGCCGTCAGCTCTTCGGGGAGCTCAAAAGGGATCCAGGCACCGCGGTGGGTTTCGACTGCTGGACGCGGCCCGCGGGTCGGCAGATCGAGCGCCTGGGGCGCCCCTTCCAACTGTCGTCGCCAATAGTCCAGCTGCGCCTCCAAAGCGTCACCCCGCAGCCACTGTCGTTGCCAGAGGGCGTAGTCGGCATATTGAATCGGCAATTCGGACAATCCGTTGTCATGCCCGCTGTCGTCGAGGTGGTGGTTGTAGAGCGTCTCGAGCTCCCGTAGCAACACGTTCATCGACCAACCGTCCGAAACGATGTGATGCATGTTCAGCACCACAACCTGCTGCTCGTCGCCGAGACGGATGAGGCGGGCTCGAAACAGCGGTCCGGTGGCCAGATCGAAGGGCCGCAAGGCCTCATGCTTCACCCACGTCGCCGCCTCAGCCTGCCGCTGCGCCGGCTCGAGCCGCGTCAGGTCCGTCACCGCCAGCCGGCAACCGCCCAGGCCGGCACCGCTCAGGCCGGAACCGCTCAGGCCGGAACGTGACGCCGACTCGATCACCTGGATCGCCTCGCCAGCGTCTTCGGCGAAGCGCGTCCTCAAGCTCTCGTGGCGGCGAACGATGGTTTGCAAGGCCTGATCGAGAGCTGCGACGTGCAGTGGGCCTTGTAAGCGGAGCACCACCGGCAAGTTGTAAATTGGGGCCCCGCCCTCCAAACGATCGAGAAACCATAATCGCTGTTGGGCAAAAGACAGCGGCACCCGCTCGGGACGGGTGCCGGAACGCGGCGGCGCGATCGGCGGAGCCTGACTGCGCAAAGCGGGCAGTGAAGCCGCCATCGCCCCTAAGGTTGGTCGAGAGAAAACCTCTCGAACGGGGAGCTCAACGCCAAAGGTCTTGCGCACCAAGGCGGTCACACGGGTCGCCGTGAGGCTGTGACCGCCGAGGTCGAAAAAATGGCTGTTGGGGCCGAGGGTCAACTCGTCGAGGTCGAGGATCTTCCCCCAGATACCGCGCAGCAACTCTTCTTCCGGTGACAGGGAGCCCTGCTCGTCAGACGCCACAGACGATGCCAGCGGCGCCAGATTGCTGAACGCCAGCTGGGCAAGGGCTGAACGGTAGAGTTTGCCACTCGGCGTGACCGGCAGACGGGACAACAAAACATAGTGGGCGGGCACCATGAACTCGGGCAGCTTGGACCTCAAGAGCTCCCGCAGAGCTGCACACAGGGTTGGGTCTTCCAGCACCTTGATGGAGTCGAGTTCAGACGTTGCAGCCTCGGCGGTGGCCGACGGTGACTCCGACGACAAGTCCGTCGGCGCCAGGCAGGCGACCAAACGTCTTGGACCCGTCGCCGGCTGCTGCACGATCACCGCCGCCTGCCGCACCCTCGCGTCGCCCCGCAGCAGCGCTTCGATCTCTCCCGGCTCGATGCGAAAACCGCGGATCTTCACCTGCGCATCGTTGCGCCCCAAGTACTCGATGGCCCCGTCCTGACGGTGGCGAGTCCGGTCGCCGGTACAGTAGAGTCGCCCGCCGCCGATCGGATCGTAAGGGTCAGGAATGAAACGTTGCGCCGTCAGCCCGGGTCGGCCCAGATAACCCCGGGCGAGGTTGACCCCAGCCAGGTACAGCTCACCCGGCGCACCGATCGGCACCGGAGCAAGTCGCCGATCGAGGACATACACCTGGGTGTTGGCGAGGGGCCTACCGATCGGCGGCAAAGGTGACCAGTCCCGCACCCTCAGCGGTAGCTCAAAAGCGGTGACGGCATGGCTCTCGGTTGGGCCATAGTGATTGGCCAGCGAAGCGTCTGGCAGCGCCTCGAAGAAGGCGCGAAGAGTCGAATTGACCTGCAACTGCTCCCCCGCGGTGTAGACCTCGAGCAGGGCTGTGGGGCAAGGTCCGCCGTCCTCGAAAGCCGCCGCCAGTGACTGCAGACCGACGAAGGGTTGGTGGATTCTCTGGATCTTGTGATCGGCCAGGAAACGCAAGAGGGCGTTGGCGTCCCGCCGCAGGTCCTCGTCGATCAGGACCAGCTCGCCGCCGCTCGCCCAGGTGCCCAACATCTCCTGCACCGAGACGTCGAAGCTCAGCGCCGAACCTTGCAGGCTACGCAGGCCGGGGCGAAACGACGGCAGCGCAATCTGCCACCGGATCAAGTTGGTGATCGCTCCCCGGCTCATGGCGACCCCTTTGGGTCTGCCGGTGGATCCGGAGGTGTAAATCACGAAGAGGAGATTGCCGGGTCCGGTCAAGTCCTCTAAGGGCTGGTCACTGCAAGCTGCCGCGGCGGTATCCAACTGTTGCGTGGAAAGACGCGGCACGTCACGGGTAGTCGAGGCTTCGTCAGCGTTTAGGGCTTCGTCGCCAGCCGAGTCCACCAACAATAGCGCCAAGGCGGCGTCCTCGATCATCGTGCCCAAACGCTCCGCGGGGTATGCAGGATCCAACGGCACCCAGGCGCCACCCGCCTCGAGCACCGCCACCACCGCTTCCACCATCGCGATCGAACGTTGCATGCAGATCCCCACCCGCACGTCCGGCCCGATACCCAGAGTTCTCAGATATCGCGCCAGCCGATTGCCGCGGCGCTCCAGCTCTTGGTAGGTGAGCCGGGTCTCGCCCAAGCTCACCGCAACCGCCGTCGGGTCCCGCGCCAGCTGTTCTTCGAAGACGCCATGGAGCGACCGTGGGCGGCGGTGATCAACAGCGGTGGCGTTCCAGTCGATCAAGAGCTGGCGACGCTCGGCCTGCGACAGCATGTCCAAGTCGCGAACCTCAGCGTCGGGCCGGGCGACGAATCCCTCCAACAGGGCTCGAAAGTGTCTCGCTAAACGCTGGATCATGGTGGCATCGAAGAGGTCCGACGCATACTCCAGGCTGGCGGTCAGGCCGCCCTCGCACTCGGCCACGAACAGGGTGACGTCGAACTTCGAGACGGTCCACGACTGGAACCAGGGTTCGACTACCAACCCCTCCAAGGCCAACGCATCCTCAGGAATGGTGTGCAGGGCAAACATGGCCTGGAACAGCGGCGAGCGGCTGGTGTCCCGCACCGGATTGAGCTCCTCGACGAGCTTCTCGAAGGGAAGGTCCTGATGAGCGAACGCGTCCAAGACCATATCTCGCGTCGCGGCGGTACGCTGTCCGACCGTCGCCGCCCCGTCGAGAGTGCTCCGCAACACTAGGGTGTTGACGAAGAAACCAATCAAGGGCTCCAATTCGGAATAACGCCGATTGGCCACCGGCGTGCCGACGTTGATCTCGTCGGCGCCGCTGGTGCGTCCCAAGAGCTCGGCGAAAACCGCTTCCAACACCAGAAATAGCGTCGAGCGGGTGGCGTGGGCGAGGTTCCTCGAGCCGGCGGTGAGCTCCGCCGACAGCTGGAAGGTGTGCACTCCGCCACGGTGGGTCTCGACCGCCGGGCGCGGTCCTCGGGTTGGCAAGTCGAGGGCCGGCAACTCTCCTGCCAGCTGTCGGCGCCAGTAGCTCAATTGGGCTTCCAGGGCTTCACCTTGCAGCCACTGCCGCTGCCAGATGGTGTAGTCGGCATATTGGATCGGCAGCTCTGGGGCGCCTGCGGGCGAGCCTGGCCATCGGTTGTAGGCGTTGCGCAGCTCCTGAAGCAGGACGTTCATCGACCAACCGTCGGCGATGATGTGATGCAGAGTCAACAGTAGGAGGTGCTCGTCGACGGCGAGGCGCAGGACGCAAACCCGAAACAACGGATCCGTCGCAAGGCGGAACGGCCGCACCGCCTCCTCCCGCGCCAACCCTTCCGCGGCCATCCTTCTCGCCGGCGCTTCGAGCCGCGACAGATCGATCACTCCGGGTTGCCGACCGACTGGCGAAGCGATGACCTGGAAGGCCTCACCTTCGATCTCCACGAAGTGAGTGCGCAGGCTCTCGTGCCGGCGAACGATACCTCGTAGGGCCTGGTCGAGGGCTTCGAGCCGCAAGGGTCCGCGCAAACTCAGGGCCGCCGGGACATTGTAAATCGGTGCGCCACCCTCCAAACGATCGAGAAACCACAGTCGCTGTTGGGCAAAGGACAGCGGCACCAGCTCAGGACGCCGGACAGCGCGGGGCGAGGGCACTGGTGCCTCTTGGCGACGCAAGGCTGGCAAGGTGGCTGCCAAAGCAGCTAGGCTCGGCTGAGCAAAAACCTCCTTGAGTGGCAACTCGACGGCAAGGGTTGTCCGCACCAGGGCGGTCAGGGAGGTCGCGGTCAGGCTGTGCCCCCCAAGCTCGAAGAAGTTGCTCTCGACTCCGATGGCTGCCGGATCCAGATCCAGAGCCTCCGCCCAGAGTCCACTGAGCAGCTGCTCTTCCGTCGTCCGCGGCGCGGTGTGGCTCGCGCTGCCGCGCAATTGATGTCCCGCTGCCCGCTGCTGGAGGGCTCGACGGTCCAATTTGCCGGCGGGGGTGGTCGCAAAACGCGATATCAAGATGATGCCGGCGGGCACCATGTAGTCCGGCAAACCGGCGGCAAGCTCCTGACGCAACGCCGCCACCAGGGCAGGATCGGACAGTTCCTGAGTGACAGCACTCGGGTTGTCCACCCCGTCGGCTACCCCGGAGGGGCTCACGAAGGCGATCAACCGGCGATCCCCGGTCGCGGTCTGGTGGACGATCACCGCCGACTCCCGCACCGTCTCCTGACGTTCGAGGAGGGATTCGATCTCGCCCAGCTCGATCCTGAATCCTCGCACTTTGACTTGATGATCGATGCGCCCCAGAAAGCTCAAGCAGCCCTCGGCGTTCCAACTCGCCAAATCACCACTGCGATAGAGCCGGGTCCCCGCCTCAGCGCCGAAAGGGTCGGGAACAAAACGCGCCGCGGTGAGCCCCGGGCGTCTGAGATAGCCACGGGCCAAACCGACGCCACCGAGCAGGAGCTCCCCGGCAGCCCCCAAAGGCGCCGGTTGCAGCGCGCTGTCAGCAACCACTACACGATGGTTTGGGATCGGTCGCCCGATCGTTGGCGCCCCCTCCAGGCTTGGCTCGAGGGCTGGGCTCAGGGTGGTGCAAATGGAGTCTTCCGTTGGCCCATAGGCGTTCAGAAGTCTTCGGCCGACAGACCACGAGGCCGCCAGCTCCCGGGAGCAGGCATCCCCGGCGACAATCATCGTCGAGACCGAGGCAAGACTCGCCGCCGGCATGACGGCGAGCGCCGTCGGGATGAGCAGCAGATCGGTGATAACGCGTTCATCACACAGTCGTTCGAGATCGTGGCCAGGCTGTAGACGCTCCTGGGAAGCCAGGTGCAGAGTGGCGCCGGCTGCCAGAGCCCAGAAGACCTCCCAGATCGAGGCGTCAAAATTAGCCGAGGCGAGTTGCAGTATCCGGCTGTCCCGGCTGGCCCCGAGCAACCGTCTTTGGGCCCCAACCAGGTTCACTAATCCACTATGGGATACGACCACTCCCTTGGGCGTGCCGGTTGATCCTGAGGTGTAGATGACATACGCAACCTGATGCCGGGCTACTCGCGGAAGGCTCTGTAAGGAATCACCAGGTGTCTGAGTCGCGATCTCTGTTACCGACTCGTCGAGCAAGATCTGTTGAATCGTCGAGCTTTCCCGCGGCAGGCGATCTCGCAGTGCGGAGGTCGTCAGCACCATTGAGCAGGCGCTGTCGTCCAACAGGAACCGCAGACGCTTGGCGGGATACTCCGGATCGAGGGGCAGGTAGGCTGCGCCACTCTTGAGAATCGCCAACAACGCCACAATCGCGGCTGAGGAACGCTGCAGAAAAACGCCGACGATGAGCTCTGGACCGATCCCTTGGTTGATCAGGAAGTGAGCGAGCTGCTCGGCCCGGGCGTCGAGCTCACCGTAACTGAGGGTCTCCTGCTCGAAGACGAGGGCGGGCTGGTCGGGAAATCGATCAGCCCAACGCTCGATGATGTGATGGGCGCCACCGTCGTAATGCATCACGCCATCTTTATGGATCGGGTGGTCTTGGAAAGACTTGCCCTCGAGCAGGGCAGCGGCGGTATCGTTCCAGCCCCAGAGCAGCTGGAACCGTTCCGCCGCCGACAAGTAATCAAGCTGCTGGATGCTGGCGTCCGGCAACTCGACGAAGCCCTGCAAGAGGGTCTTGAATTGGCCGATCATGCGCCGGATCTGTGGCGCCTCGAAGAGGTCGCGGTTGTATTCCAGGCCCGCTGAGAAACCGTCATCGGCTTCCACCATGTAGAGCGTCAAATCAACCTTCGCGACTTTGTAACGCTGGGGCACGGCGCGAACGGCGAGATCCGCCAGCTCGAAATCCGGCGCCGGGGTGTTCTGCAAGGTGAACATCACCTGGAAGAGTGGTGAGCGACTGGTGTCCCGCACTGGATTCAGGGCCTCGACGAGACGCTCGAAGGGCAGATCCTGGTGAGCGAGGGCTCCCAGCACCGTCTCCCGCAGGGCGGCGATGCGGCCGCGCACGGTATCTGGAGCGTCCAACACGTTGCGTAGCACCAAGGTGTTGACAAAAAAGCCGATCAGCGGCTCGAGCTCGGCGAAACGCCGGTTCGCCACCGGCGTGCCGACATTGATCTCCCGAGCGCCGCTGTGGCGTCGCAGCAATTCGGCAAAAGCGGCTTCCAGCACCAAAAAGAGCGTGCCACGGGTCGCCCTCACCAACTGGCGCAAACCGTGGGTCAACTGCGGGCTCAGTCGGAACGCTTGCAACGCTCCGCCGAAGGTTTGCTGGGTGGGTCGTCGGCCCGAGATCGGAAGATCCAAGGCTGCCGGCGCCCCCTCCAGCTGCCGGGTCCAATAGTCGAGCTGACTCTGCAGAGCCTCGCCGCGCAGCCACTTCCGCTGCCAGAGAGCATAGTCGGCATATTGGATCGGCAACGGACGGGCGACGGCGAGGAGATGGATGTCCGTACCTCTTCGAGCGGCATCGTGTCGAGCAGGACCGTCTCGAGCAGGACCACCTGACTGACACAGCGCCCGATAAAACTCCGTGAACTCCTGGCTGAGCACTCCGAGGGACCAACCGTCCGAGACACTGTGATGCATCACGAGGGTGAGGACGTGGACATTGGGCTCCAGACATAACAGCGAAGCACGGAAGAGCGGACCGCGATCGAGCTGAAAGGGCGTACCGGCGTCGCGATCCGTCAGCCCCTGCGCCGCCACCTTGGCCACGGTCGGGGCAAGATTCGAAAGATCCACCAATGGCAGCGAGAACTTTCCCGGCGGCGTGATGATCTGCCGAGCCCGCCCTGCCCGCTGGCCGGCCTCCGAATTCGCCACCGTGGTGTCGTCCAGCTGCTCGGCGAAGTGAGTTCGCAAGCTCTCGTGGCGGTCGACGATGGTGCGCAGCGCCCGACTCAAGGCCGCTACTTCGAGAACCCCCTCGAGCCGAAATGCGAAGGGCATGTTGTAGGTGGCGGACGCTCCCTCCATACGATCCAAGAACCACAGCCGCTCCTGGGCGAACGACAACGGCAGCACATCCGGCCGCGGGCTTGGGGTGGGCGGCACCAGAGCCTCTCCCTGTCCTCTCAGAGCCGGCAGGCGGGCGGCCAGCGCAGCCACCGTCGGACGCGAGAAAACCTCCCGCAAGGGCACCTCCACCGCTAGGGTCTTACGCACCAAACCGGTCAGGCGAGTGGCGGTCAAGCTGTGACCGCCACTTTCGAAGAAGTTGGTGTCGACCCCAACAACTGCTGGATCCAGCCCTAGAACCTCCGCCCAGATGCCACACAACAGATCTTCTTCGAGAGTCCTCGGCCGGCGAGTTGTGTCGCCCGCATGCCCAGCACCCGCATCCTCAGCGCCAGCATCCTCAGCACCAGCATCCTCAGCGCCTACGTCGCAAGCAACCGAAACTCCCGTCGCCTCATAACTCATCGCTCGCTGATGGAGCGCCTGGCGACTCATCTTGCCACTGGCCGCCAGCGGGAAATGCGACAGCAAGACCATGGCCGACGGCACCATGTAGGCTGGCAGCTGGGCCGCGAGCTGCTCTCGCAAGGTGGCGACAAGCGCCGGATCGGAGAGGTCGCGGATCACCCCGGTGCTCTCGTCCTGACTCGCTCCGGCATTCTCCTGACAGGATGCCGGCACCACGAAGGCCATCAGCCGACGGTCACCAGAAGACAACTGGTGGACAATCACCGCCGCTTCTCGCACCGTCTGCTGGCGATTCAGCAGGATCTCGATCTCTCCCAGCTCGATGCGGTAACCCCGCACTTTGACCTGGTGGTCGCAGCGCCCCAGACACTCGATCTGTCCATCAACCCCGTAACGGGCCAGGTCTCCGGTGCGATAGAGACGCTCGCCGCCGCAGACACCACCCTCTGGCGACGGCACAACAAAGGGATCAGGCAAGAACCGCTCAGCGGTCAGCCCAGGGCGCTCCAAATAGCCGCGGGCCAAGTTGGCGCCCGCGACGTACAGCTCCCCCGGGACGCCGCGCGGGAGCAACCGCATTTTAGGATCGAGCAGATAGATCCGTGTCCTCGCGATCGGCGCACCGACCGGGGGCAGAGCTGGCCATTGATCCGGCTGCTGCGGTAGATCGAAGGCGGTGATGACATGTGCTTCTGAGGGCCCGTAGTGGTTGTGGAAAGTGCAATCGGGTAAAGCCACGAAGAACGCCCGAAGCTGGCGCGTCGACTGCAACTGCTCCCCGGCTGTCGTCACTTCCCGCAGCGCGGCCGGAACGATCCCTTCATCTTCGAACGCA
>JAJCXQ010000692.1 GCA_029263355.1 Acidobacteriota bacterium
AGGAGTCGATTCTGATGATGCAGACTCTTCCACTCGTTGGTCACGTGGACGAGCAGGAAAGGGGGCGCAGCGGCGTCGACGTGGCTGATCGCTGACGCTTCGCGCAGCCATGTGTCGCCGGTGTCACCGGCTCGGAAACGCTCTTCGTACCAGGCGCGATTGGCGCCGAGAACATAGGTTTTGTCGTCCGCCAGGTCGTAGCCCGCGCCGCTCACCGGGATCACGCCACAGATCGAGCTTTGCGACAGGCCAACGGCGGCGAGCGGACGGTCGTCGAGGGCCACGTAGGCAGCGAGCTGCGCCCCCGCCGAGTGGCCCATGACAAACAATGACGCGGGATCGCCGCCATCCTCCTGCGCCCGGCCGCGTACCCAGGCGATCGCCTGCGCCACGTCGTCCACCTGCTCGCGCCAGGTGACAGCAGGCTGAAGACGATAGTTGATCACTGCCGTACCAATACCCTTGGAGGCGAAGAAACGCCCGATATTGCTATAGACGTCGGCGCCGCCGGCTTTCAGGGCTTTGTCGCCAGCGGTCCAGCCGCCGCCGTGGACGAAGACCAACACCGGCCAACCATTTCCCGGAGGCAGAAAGAGATCGAGTCGGTGTTTCACCGGATCGCTGTTGGCGTCCTCGCGGTAGGGAAGATCAAGCCAGACCCGCTCGGTTGGCGCCGCCTCTTCATACAGTAGACGCACCCCGAGCCATGCGACGGTGTTGCTGCAGCCACCGAGGATTAGCACCAAGCAGACCGTCGCGATGCGTCGAGTGTTCATGGCGGCGGATCATAACGCACGCCTGAGTTGCAGCCATGACGCCAGGATCGAAGGATTCCCCCGGCTGTCGAATCTCACGCCCAAGTTCGAAGGCCGAGCAGGCCCCAGGACACCAGGCCCGCCACGGTTAATAGAAGGGCCACGTTGACCAGCAGTGAGTGAACACGAACACCCCGGTGGACGTTCTCCTCACCACGCGTCCGCCACCACTGTACAGCGCTCACCAGAGCCAGCAAGGCAAAAGCGAGGCTGCCGACAAAAAAGCCGATCGACATCGGTGTCGGGGCGCCGAGACGAGCGATCGCGTCCGAGGCGCCAACTGCGAGACTGATAAAGGATAGAACGAGGATCAGTATAGCGCCCAAAGGCTGAGTACGTCGCGCCAACGACGCGCGAGAGAACGGAGGCTCGGCGCCACGCAGCTTGTGGATCGCCCACCGGGGGACCCAGATCAGAGCGAAAAGGATCGAGGTCAACATCATGACGATGCAAAAGGCTGTGAGCCCCCAACGTAGCCAGACGCTGGCAGGGGAGACACGGCGGTAGTTCCTGCCTCCTAAAAGCAGCGCGCCATCTTCACCTTCTGGCGCGAAACCGTCTGGCGCGAGACCGTCCGGCACGAAGATCCGCGATGCTCGACGGTCATTTTCGCTGCGAAAGCGCCCGCCCCCGAGCGCGATTAGGGGCGTACCTTCGCCGAAAGCTGAACCGATGGTGAGCTCTCCGTTGCGCTGCCGGACGACAGCGATGCTGAAGAGATCGTTGAGAAAGCGACCCATTTCCTGGCGCGGTGTGAAGTCCAGGTAATAACCCTCGACGGCGGCGAGATCGGCGGCGGAGACGTCGGCAGCCGGCTCTGGCGATGGCTCCAGATCCCGGGTCAGGTAGCCGCGCAGGGCATCACGGATTTGGCGCAGCGCCTGACCGTTCGACACATTGATCGACACGAAGAAGCCGAGGCCATGCTCAGTGTTGTAGGCATAGTCGGCGACGAAGGTATTCATCCCGCCCCCGTGACCGTGCCAGACGAAGCCATCGTTCTGCGTGACGGAGTTCGACAGACCGTAGCCAGCGGCCAGGCCGGCCCGCGCTGCCGCGGTGGTTGCGGGACGTTCCATCCGATCGATCGATGTCGCCTGCCAGACTTGGACGCCGTCTACCGCGCCGCGGTTGAGAAACATTCGCAGCAGGCCAGCCATCTCCCGCGCCGACGCGTTCAAGGCGCCGCTTGGCCGCGTCGTAATGTGCCAGTAGTCCCCTGGTGTCTCGCCGTCGCCCTCGTAACCTGTGGCCAGTTGGTCGCCATCAGGTTCGAGCAGGGTTGCCGTTGTCATGCCGAGGGGACGCAGCACCCGATCGGTGACAATCTCTTCGAAAGGCCGACCACTGAGCTTTTCGAGAACGGCGGCGGCCATTCCGGGCCCCGAGTTGCAGTAGGACATATAACGACCCGGCCGCCATCGACTGACGCGCGAGTGAGGATGAAAGGCCAGACCCTCGCTGAGGGTCAACGGTGGGTCATCCTGATTGTTGGCATATTCCGCCAGATGAATGTCATCAAAACCGGTGGTGTGCTCGAGCAAGTGGGCCAACCGGATGGGATCACTCTCGGCCCACGGATTCTCGAAGGCGACGTCCGGAGTCAAGTCACGCAGCCGGTCCTCGAGACGAACGTCGCCGTCCTCGACAAAACGCAACACGGCGAGAGAGGTGAAGCTTTTGGTGATCGAGCCGACCCGGAACAGCGTGTCGGCGGTTGCTGCGCGATCGCTCGCCCGGTCTGCGAGGCCAACTCCCGCGACCCACAGCACCTCGTCACGGTTCACCAGGGCGACGCTTGCCGCAGGCACATTGTGCTCGTCGAGGATCTCGCGAATCCGTGTCTCGAGCTCGTCGAGGCTGCGAGGCACAGGTTTGTTGTCGTTGGGTACGTCCTGTGCGGCACCGGCGATGGCTACCGGGACGAGCAGAAGGAAGATAACGAGATGACGAAACATGATGTTCTCCAATCTGAACGACATGTTGGCACCGCGTCGGGCGATGTCGCAAGCTGGTCTCGAGCGTCATGACTGTTGTCCGGCTCTTTAGCCGGAGAGGGACCGTCATCGCCAGCCCACGGCCATCTCTGATCGTGTTTCAATGTTTTGTTCAGATGCGCAATCCGCCGATGATCAGGCGTCTCGAGCATCCCCCACCGGGCGATCCGCGCCTGATGACTGGTCTTGCGACGAGCCTGTCGAGACAACGCCGGCAGCCTGGTGCTGGGGGCAGAGTCAGCACAAGGCAGTGGGCGGCGAGGAGCCATCCGAGGCCTCCAATGAGGGGTGCCAGCCCTTGGTATAGAATCGTCGTCAAATTCCAGGAGGGATGATGGCGAGCTACGATGTATTCATAGCCTATGCTGGCCCCAATGCTCCCCATGCGCGGGCGCTGCACGAGGCTTTGGTGGGGGAGTTGGGGAAGGATCGGGTTTTTTTCGATAAGGAGCAGCCGCCGGGCAGCCACTGGCAGCAAGGGGTTCCCAAGGCGCTCAACGGGTCTCGCCTGGCGGCAATTGTCTTGTCTCAGGCCCCCGACGACGGCTGGTGGGACAAAGACGAAATCGTGACCGCGGTTGCGAAGAGGCGGAAAGGCAAGCTCGAGATCGTCCCTGTCTACGTGGATGGTGAGCCCGCGGACGTGGAAGACATCCCCTTCGGCCTGCGGGCCCTGGTCGGTGTCGACGTCGAAGCCGTTGGCGGCATGGCCGCGACGGCTGCCGCGATCAAGAAGCGCCTCGACTCGCTCCCCAGCCCCAAGGCAACAGCTCGGCGAACGTTCCGCACCAACCGTGAGCTCCTCAACGCCGCCCTCCACCTCGATCGTGCCGACCAATGGAGCGCCATCCAGCGCGTCGCCCATGGCAACGACGACGCCTACTTCCTGCTTTACGGGCAGACGTTCCAGAACCTGCGGCTGTTCCTCGATCGCATTCACCACTACCTGGGCAAAGAGGTCCGGCCGCACCTCGTCCTCGATCTGCCCTACCGGCTCGCTGGCAACCACGCCGCTACCGTCGCCGAGTGGGAGCTGCGGTTGGCGACTGCCCTCAAGGACCAGCTCAACCGCAGCTCAGGCCGGCTCGAGCGACTGCTCGAGGAAGCCGCCAGCTCTCAGCCCCTGTTTTTCCTCATCGAGCTGCCCTGGAACCAGCCCTTCGACGACCCGCATCAGCAGGCGATGAAAACCCTGGTGGAAGAGCGGCTCCCTCAGCTGATGGCTGGTTGTGGTGGCATGGGTAAACGACTGTTGGTGGCGGCGGAGTATCCCAAACCCGAGATCTCGCGCCATCGCGAGATCTCCGGCTGGATGCGCGGCGCAGCGGCGAACGGCACGATCACCTATGAGCCGATGGCGGAGGTGAAGACACCGAGTCGAGAAGACGTGGTGGTCTTCATCCAGCGCGTTGGTTTCGAGGAGGGTGATCCGCAGTTCGACGACATCATGCGCGGCTACGACCAGATCGCCGAGGACCCGAGCCTCGATTTTGAGCGCTTGAGCAGCTTCCTCGACCGCCAGCTGCGAAGCTCGACGGCCTTCGTGCCAGCTTCGGACGATGAGGAGGAATACGAATGAGCGGTGAACCCACACGCCGGAAACACGGTTTCGAGCCACTGTTGGAAAACGAGATGGTGGGCCGCCTCGGCAAACCCTACCAACCCTCCGAAGCGCTGATCGAGGCGGTGAACGTCGCCCTGGCCTGCGAGATGCCCTTGCTGCTGACCGGTGAGCCGGGCTGCGGCAAGACTGATCTCGCCTGGGCGGTGGCCAGCGTGCTCGATCGCGACCGCAACGACGGCCGCGACCGCAGCTTGCTCGAATGCCACATCCGCAGCGACACTCGGGCGCGTGATCTGTTCTACCACTACGACGCCGTGCGGCGTTTCGGTGACGGTCAGCTCGCCGATGCCGCCGCCCAGGCCCGTGCCCAGCATCCTGCCAACTACGTGACCTTGCAGCCGCTCGGCCATGCCCTGGTTTCACCCTACCGGCGGGTGGTGCTGGTTGACGAAATCGACAAAGCACCGCGGGATCTGCCCAACGATTTGCTGCGTGCTCTCGACGAGAACACCTTCGAGATTCCGGAGCTCGCGGGGCAGGAAGACGATGCGTCGTCCGGCGGCACGGCGGCGGGCCTGGCCGCCACCATGGCGTCACCCGTCGGCGCCGAGCGCTCGCTGATCATCATCACCAGCAACGTCGAGCGCCAATTGCCGGAGCCCTTCCTGCGCCGCTGCGCCTTCTACCACATCGAGTTCCCGCGGCCGAATCGCTTGCGCGATATTCTCGAGGCACATTTTGGCGATACCGATGGCGAGACCCGGCAGCGGGCGCTGGCGGTGTTCCTGGCGCTGCGCGCCGAGCCTGGGCTCACCAAGAAGCCGGCCACCGCCGAGCTGCTGACCTGGATGCTGGCACTCACCACCGTCTTTCCCCGCCAGCAGGTGGCCGAGAGTCTCGCCGCTTTCGCCAGCTGGGTGCAGAGCCGAGCCAGTGATCAGGGGCGTGGCTGGGGCCAGTTGCCGGCGCTCTCCAGTCTGCTCAAGCTGCGCGAGGATCTCGAGACGGTTGGGGCGAGCGGTATGGAGGAAGCGGGTGACGCGCCGGTGTGAGCGCGGTACGGCCATCGGCAGACTCGAACGCCGGCTCGGCTGAGCCGAACGTCGCCTTTTTTCTGCATTTGGTACGGGCGCGGGGGTTGGTCCACGTCGGAACCGGCGACTACATCCGCGTCGAACGCCTGCTGTCGAGTCGCCCGAGGTGGCGTGAAGACGAGCTCGCCAATGCGCTAGCGGCTCTGCTGGCGACCAGCGAAGAGACGTGGCGCCAACTACACACCCTGGCCAGCGAGAGTCTCGGACTCGGCGGAACGGCTGTCGCCGGCTGGCAGGGGTCCGGCGCGGGTGCTGCGCCCGCCGTGCCAGCTGGCGCAGCGGCGGGCGCGGCTGCGCGGCGCCAGCGGCACCCGTGGCGCCAACTGTTGCCCGTCGTATTGGTGGTTCTGACGGCCCTTTCGATCGGCCTCGCCGGGCCTCTGCTCTACCGCGACGATCCACCGCTAGTGACCCATGTCACACCTGCTCCGCCGCCGGCGCCGCCCGTTGAAGCATCGGGCTGGCGCCTCGAAGAGATCGACCCCGCGAGGTCGCTGGGCGAATCGGTGCGCACGACCTTGCGCCAGATCGGCTGGCGGGATGCGCTGGCCTTCGCCTGCGGCTTGTTCCTGATGGCGCTCGCGCTGCGCTGGTGGTTGTTGCCACCGGCCAGCCGCGCTCAGCGGCAGCAGAGCCTCGAGAAAGTCCTCGGGGAGGGCATCGCGGCCCGCCAGCAGCAGCGGTCCAAGAGCTACGAGGAGAGGGAAGACCAGGTCCGCGAGCTAGTGGAATCCGGCGAATCGTTGCTGGTGCCGTTCCAGGTGCCGGAATTGCCGGCGGTGCGGCTCAGCGTGATCGACGATGCCGCGGTCACCCTGGGTCGTATCCAGGAGGAGCTTCCAGGCCAGGAGCAGCTAGCGGAAGATGCCACAGTCAAGGCGACCGTCGAGGCCGGGGGGCGGATCGTGCCGGTTTTCGAGCAGGGGCGCGCGCAGGCGACGCTGCTGGTGTTGGTCGACGACGAGAAGAGCGGCCATCCGTATCTCCAGGGTTTCCACCGGGTGCTCGATCGTTGGCAGCAGCGCGGCGTCCGCATGTTGCGCTTTTCCTTCCGTGAGCAGCCCGACCCGCTGTGGCCATATCCCCGCGGCGCGCCGCTGAGCTTCGACGAGCTGTCGCGTCGTCACCCAGAGCTGCCGTTGATTGTCTTTTCCCGCCGCCTCACCCATACCGGGCTCGCGGCCGGCGGCGCACCCTGGACCAAACGCCTCGAAGTGTGGCCGGTCAAGGCGTGGATCGATCCCGATCCCACTCCCCTCGCCGAGCCCAGTCGCCGCCCGGGCTTTCGCCACGACGTCGCTGGCCTGAAGCGCCTCGGCTTCGCCCGCTTCGGGCTCGACGAGGCGGATCTGCTGATGTTGGCGCGGTACCTGGCCGAAGGTGGTGCCGGTATCGCACCCCCGAGGCGGCGCCCGCTGCCGCGGTGGACGCAGGAGATCGAGGACGCGTTGGGCGTCTGGGCGGTGGCAGCGGCGAGAGTACCGCAGGCCGATTGGGACATGGTCGAGTATCTGCGTCGCGCGTTCGTAGACGTCAAGCGCCGGCTGCCCGAGCGGCGCCACGTCGCGCTACTCATCCGCTGGGTGAACCAGCGCCAGGGCACGCCGTCACGTCGCCACCAGGGGTTTCTGGAGATCGAAGACGCTGAGATCGAGCGGCTGCGGCGAGAGCAAGCGGAGGCCGACCGTGTGCTGCCGGCGTCCGAGCGGCTGCTAACACGGATCGCCAAGATGTTGCTGGAGCAGCTGCAAGCCAGCAAGCCGGCTGAAGATCTGCGTTTCCTGCGGCTGAGCTGGGAGCTCAAGCGCGCCGAGTTGGAGGCCGTGGGCGATCCGGAGGCTCTCCAAACGCTCGCTGCGTTTCGCGGCACCGCGGTTGACGCCCTTGCTGAGAGGGAAGCGCGAATGGTGTTGGCGGAGGGTTCGTTGGCGCCCGAGCAGAAGGAACATCTGGCCCGGGAGTGGTTTCCGGCTGAGGCGCGGCACGAAGCGTGCCCCGGTGTTGAGGTGGCGGAGCTGCTGCGGGGGCATGGCAAGTTGTGGTGGCTCAGTGTTTCCGCGGGCGCAGCGCTCGTTGGTATCGGTGCAGGCGTCTGGGCGGTGGGACAGGGGCTTTCGATTCCGCCCCCAATTGACGGCTTGCGCCAAGCGTTGCTGGCCCGGCAGCAGGTAGTTCGTGGGGATTCGATGCCGAAGATCAGCAGACTCATTGAGGGCGGGAAGCGACCCGCAATGATTCCGGTATTGAAGGGAAGCTTCATGATGGGCAGCCCGAGTAGCGAACCGGACCGTTACCGCGACGAGACGCAGCACGAGGTCGCGATCACCCAATCCTTCAACCTGGCCGAGACCGAAATCACCCAAGCGCAATACGAAGCAGTGATGGGCTCGAACCCCTCCTCGAACACAGCCTGTGGTGGCGATTGCCCGGTGGAGTCTGTCTCTTGGTTCGACGCGGTGACCTATGCCAACCAGCTTTCCGTCGCCGAAGGACTCGAACCGTGTTATCAAATCTCAGGAGAAGAGGTGTCGTGGCCGAAGAGGCTTGGGTGCAAAGGCTACCGACTCCCCACAGAAGCGGAATGGGAATACGCGGCCCGAGCAGGAACTGGCGACCGGTTTGCGGGCACGGATGATCCCGAACAGGTGTGCCTCTATGGCAACGTCGCCGATGCTGCGGCCAAAGAGGCAGGCGCTCGCACCTTCGGCGGTTACTTTGAATGCAACGACGCCTTTCCGCGCCTAGCACCGACCAGCAGATTCGAACCGAACCGGCTCGGTCTCCACGATATGACCGGGAACGTCTACGAATGGGTCTGGGATTGGTTCGACGATTATGAACCCGATGCTTTTGATTCCGTCGGGCCGCCAAGCGGCCGGAGCCGGGTCATCCGGGGCGGCTCGTTCGTCGTCAGCCCGCGGTTCGCGCGGGTTGCCTACCGCTTCAGGAACGGGCCGTCGTTGCGCTTCTCCACGCTGGGGTTTCGCGTGGCGAGGTCATTACCATGAGCCCTCTGACTCTTTTACCCTTTGCTAACATTGGGCTAGCACCCAGGTGGGGCCAAGCAAGCCGATGGGAGGTGGTTCCGGTTTGGATTTGAGATTGATCACGGTCGCGTTCGATCCGGAAACCCAATGTTTTCCGGCAGCGCCCCTTGCGGATATCGAGGGCGAGATCGTCAGTGTGGTTGAGCATTTCTTCCACTATTGTGATCAACCCCACCTCCTCCTCGTGGTCCACATCCGTTCAGCAGAGGCGCGTCGCCCAAGACGGAAGCGGGGCAAGGAATGGCGCAATACGTTGAGCGCCGAACAGGCCGAGCTGTTCGACCGGCTGCGAACTTGGCGCAATGGTCTCGCTCAAACCGAGGGCGCTCCGCCCTATGTGATCTTGACCAACCAACAGGTTGCGGAAATCGCGCGGCGTCGACCCCGCAACAAAGAGACTCTGCTCGAGGTCCCAGGGATAGGCGAAGCCAAGGCCGGCCGCTATGGCAGGCAGATTCTTCAGGTTGTCGCGCACGAAGCGCCAAGCCAAACGCCGCCGAAGGCAAGTGGAGCCGCTGACCATGCCAGCTAGCGTGCCGGTGGTTTTTAGCGAATGGGAAACCTTTCTTGGCTGGCTGCTCGACCGTACCCAGAAGCTGCCGCGCCGGCTGCGCTTCACCTTCACCACCCGGATCGATAACTTGGCACTGGACATCTTCGAGCTGTTGATCGAAGCGCGCTACACTCGCCAGCGGGCGCCCATGCTGCGGCGGATCAATCTCAATCTCGAGAAGCTTCGGCTGCTACTGCGGTTGGTCCACGATCAGGGCCACCTCGATCAACGGGCGTTTGGGCATGCCGTACAGCAGATCGATACGGTCGGCCGGATGATCGGCGGCTGGCTACGGTACGCGGAGAAGGGCAAATGAGCGATCTCTTCGAACACGCGACCTGCTTCAAAGCTCTGCTGGTCGCGACTCGGCGGGCGGCGCGCGGCAAGCGCAAGCGGCCGGATGTGGCGCGGTTTCTAATGGATGCCGAGCGCCGCTGCCTGGCGCTGAGCTCGGCGCTGCGCCGGTCGCCATCCGATCCCCTGGTCTGGCAGCCTGGCCTCGCTCACAGATTCAGGATCAAGGATCCCAAGCCACGTCTGATCTCGGTGGTCCCGTTCGACGACCGCGTCGTCCACCATGCAATCATGGCTGCGGTGGAGCCCCAACTCGAGCGCTACGCGATCTTCGATTCCTACGCCTGTCGTAAGGGCAAGGGCCAGCTTGCCGCCTTGCACCGCGCGCAGCACTTCGCCCGCGGCAGCGCGTGGGCGCTGAAAGCAGATTTTGCCAGCTACTTCGCTTCGATTCCGCATCAACACCTGCTCCGGCTCACCCGCCGCCGGGTACCAGATCAGAAGCTTTGCGCCCTGATTGAGCGCATCGTCCGCGCTCATGCACCGGAAAAAGACCGCGGTCTCCCGATCGGTGCGCTGACGTCGCAACATCTCGCCAATCTCTACCTGGGGCAGGTTGATCATTGGTTCAAGGACGAGCGCGGCAGCCGCCGCTATCTGCGTTACATGGACGATCTGGTGGCTTTCGGCGAGCGCCAGCCGCTGCGCGAGCTGCTCGATGATCTCCGGGCGTACGTTGGCGATCGACTGGGCCTGCGGCTCAACGAACGCCACACCTGCCTGATGCCGGTGCGCGATGGCGTGCCGTTCCTTGGTTTCCGAGTATTCCGCGGCGTCATCCGCCCGCGGCCGGCGACAGCGCGGCGTTTCCGCCACGGCATGGCGGCGCTGGCGTCGGCGTATGCCGAAGGTGTCGTTGCCGAAGTCGAGCTGGCCGCGGCCGCCGAAAGCCGCTGCGCCCAGCTCGCTCCTTTTCAAACATTGCATCTCCGCCGTGGGGTGATCTCGCGGTTCACAGGAGAAGGGGGCGCCGGCCACCAACGGCCAGAACCGGGTCATCCGGGGCGGCTCGTTCGACGACAACCCGCGGAACGCGCGGGTTGCCTACCGCAACAGGAACGAGCCGTCGAAGCGCAACTCCAACCTGGGGTTTCGCGTGGCGAGCTCAGCTCGAGAGGAGAGCAAGGTGTCTTACGTGCCGGCTCTTCGGGGCCCGAAGACGCCGGTTCAAGGACCGTCGTCCTGCGCCCAGGTGCTGACCAGGCTGGCGTCCCGCGTCTCGAGGCGCTGCTGCGTCGCGGGACCGAAACGCCCGTGCCCGGCAGCGGTCCTCGCTTGCGGAGGATGGCTGTCGGGCCCCTTGAGAAAGCGGAGCGTTAACCGATGGCTGACCGAGCAAGCACGACCAGCGGCTGGTGGCTCGGGCCGCGTCAGGTGCGGGCTCTGGCGGCAGTGGTTGGTCTGACCGGCGTGGTTTTGCCGGTTGTCGTCGTCAAGTGGGTCACCGCGTCGACGCGTTTGCCAGCGGTGGACGAAGGCGGGCCGTTGCGTCCTGAGATGGTGGTGGTCCCGGCAGGGGCCTACACTGTCGGGAGTCTAGAATCGGATACGGAGCGCTACCCTTGGGAGTTTGACCAGCACACCGTGACGCTTAGCCGGGAGTTTGCGATTGGGACGACCGAAGTCACTCAGGAGCAATATCAGCGAGTGACGGGCGAGAATCCACCGACCGACTCGGCCTGTCCTAGTCCTACATGCCCGGTAATCAATGTGAGCTGGCTGGACGCTGCGAAGTATGCGGTCGCGTTGTCACAGCGAGACGTTACGGTGACACGGCCCTGCTACGAGATCGAGGGCGAGGAGGTGAAGTGGATCGAGATCGAAAAATGCGACGGCTACCGCTTGCCCACCGAGGCCGAATGGGAAGTTGCGGCACGGGCTGGATCGGTCATGCGCTACGCGGGAACGGACGACCCGAGCAAGATTTGTGACTACGGCAACGTTGCGGACGTCAGCTCAAAGCTGGCCGAGAACCCCGAAAGGGAGACCTTCGCGTGTGATGACGGTTTTGCGGGTCTGGCGCCGGTGGCGAGGTTTCGCCCGAACGCTTTCGGTCTATACGACATGACCGGCAACGTCTGGGAGTGGACGTGGGACTGGAACGGCGAAGACCCTGGCAGCTCGACGAATCCTATGGGCCCCTCAAGCGGCCAGGACCGGGTCATCCGGGGCGGCTCGTTCGGCGACATCCCGCGGATCGCGCGGGTTGCCTACCGCAGCTGGCTCGAGCCGTCGGAGCGCTCCTCCGACCTGGGGTTTCGCGTGGCGAGGTCTTTACCCTGATCTCTTTTACTCTTTTACCCTTTTAGGGTCGGACGCGGGGTCCGCGGTCGAGCAACAATCTCCTATGAGAGCTGTCTTGCAGAGCCCTGGATGGGCTACGCAGCCAGGATTTCTTCCCGAACGAAGTGCAGGCGAATCAGCTTGGGACCGGCCCCACTCTCGAAGTGGCACGCCACAGCGTCTCGTACCATGGTCCGGAGCTCAGCGAGGGTGTCGGCCTCGGTATAAATCGAGGCTGAAGCGGCGCGGGCTTCGAAGCCTCCTTCTGGGGATTCCTCTACAAGGAAGATGATCTCGCTCATGAGAGTCTCCTGCTATTCGCTGCTGCGTTGGTATCCTGTGGTACCTCGACCATGGGGTCGCTTCGATAAGCCAAAACATCGACCTTCCGGCGTCAGATCAGCCCGCAGGCCGGAATATTATAGCCTACCGCCATGTCGGTAGCTGCACCACAGCCTCAGGAGACGAGAATGGGTCGCGCAAAACAACATCTGGGGCTGACGGCGCTGGTGGTTCGTGATTATGACGAAGCCATCACGTTCTACACCGAGAAGCTCGGCTTCGACCTGATCGAGGACCTCTACCAACCCGCTCAGGACAAACGCTGGGTAGTGGTTGCGCCATCGGGATGCCGTGAATCTCAACTCCTGCTGGCCCAAGCGGTGGGCGCTGAGCAGGAATCGCGGATCGGCAATCAGACGGGGGGCCGGGTTTTTCTTTTCCTCTACACCGACGATTTCTGGCGCGACTACAAGCTCTATCGCTCCCGCGGTGTGGAGTTCGTGCGCGAGCCCAAGGTCGAGGACTACGGGACCGTGGCCGTCTTCCAAGATCTCTATGGCACCCTCTGGGATCTGCTCGAACCCAGTTCATGATTGGCGAGATATCCCGGCCGCACGCAATAACGGATCAGCACAAAAGAAGGTCGTCACCATGAGCGAATCAGGTTCTCTACACGCCGACAGCTGGACGGTCAGCTACTGGGATCAAAGCGGTAATGGGTATCGGTTCTGGCAAACACCGGACGGTGAGGCCAGGTTCGTTTACGACCCGGTGACACCCGAGCGCAGCTCGTCGGGAACCTACAGCGGTGGCAGCCCCCATCAAGGAGTCCTAGCGCCTGATCAGATCGAGGCGCTGTTCGGCAGGCTCTGCGAGCTGGAGGCAGACACAAGTGGCCATAACAGCCGGCGTGAGATGGGCACCGGTATGTTTCGGGTCCGTGAGGGGGGCGCCGAGCGTCGGTTCATCGTTCGTAACGGTAAGCGCCGCAAGGCGTTTGACAGTTTCGTCTCCCGTTTTCGAAAACCTTGAGTTGCCCGGGTGGAATGTTACTCCAGGGTCACCCCGACATCAGGGCCGCCTGTGGTCACCGCAACACCCGTCCAAATCCGCCCTGAAGGTCCCTCGACCCGCAGATTCCAGACGCCGGACGGCACACCCTCGACGGTCGCTTGTCCGGCGGCGACGGGCCACGTCTGCTCGAGCGCCCCACCCCAGGCGAGGTGCTGAAACGGCAAGCCATCCGTGCTGGTGACGATCAGGTTGGCATAGGACTCACTCTCCACAAGATCCGCGACCCGAACCCGCAGTCGACCGGCGGCCGGTAACACCACCGCGATGGGATCTCCGGGTATCGTGGCTCTGAGGGACGTCGTCGCGCTGCCGGTGCCGCCGATGAGTAGCTGCCAATCCCCAGCCGGGAAGCTGGAAAACTTGGCGTAACCTTCGCCGTCGGGAACCCGGGTTGCTGCGAAGGTGCGTCCCTGATCATCCCGACCGCGGACGGTGAGAAAATTTGGCCGAGCTCCCGTCGCGAGACTCGCCATGAGCTCCAATCCAGCGGCCGACTCCAAGACCACCCGCACGCCATCGAGGGTGCTCCCGGCAGCAACTTCGACCTCTATCTCGGCGGGCCGATAGCCGTTGTGTTGCGCTTGTAGCTTGAATCGCCCCGCCGGCAGATTGGCGAAGCGAAACTCGCCGTCGGAACCGCTAGGTTCTACGAACGCGGAGCCTCCGCGTCCATTGGCAAGGATCTGCCGCAGCACGACATTGACCGACGGAACGGCCTCGCCGGCGACACCCTCTACAACTCGGCCGGAAAGCTCGACGGTGGCGATTTCGATCACAACATCGCGGTCTTCGTCCAACCGTAGGTCTTCGTTGTGGATCAAGCGGAGCTCGGAATGCGCCACGCTGGTGCGATAGAGGCTGGGCTCCAGGTTTTCGATCGTGAAGCGGCCGTCAGGGGCCGTTGTCACGGCTCGCCCCGTCGGCGAGTCTTGGCTATGGAGCGTCACCCGGGCTGCGGCTAGAGGAGCTTCAGCATGAAGGACCACTCCGCTCAACACCACCCCGCCGTCGAGCTCGAGGTCGCGGACCACGCGGGCAACGCCGGGTTCGATCACGACCCGCGCCCTCGCCTGCCGGCTGCCCCTGCCGAGCTCCGCTGTCACCAACCAATCCCCGGGGCTCAAGTCGGAGATCTCGTAGCCTCCGGCATAGTCGACAGCGCCTCGGAGTCGGCCGTATCGGTCGCTGCTGGCCTCGACTTCGACCACCGACAGTTCTTCGAAGCTGAGCCCAAGAATCTCGCCCTGGATCTTCGCCCCCGCCTGCAGGAGGACTTCAACGTCCCGGGCGGGGCCGCCGGTCACGTTCAAGGTGGACTCCGGATTCGCCGTCACGTAACCGCCACGGGATCCCACGACGCGATATCGACCTTCCGCCACCAGGTCGAGGCGAAACGCCCCGGTGTCATCCGAGGGCGTGCGGTAGCCGCCGAAGGTGCCCGGCGTCAAAGGTTCGAGCTCGATGATGGCTCCGGCGACCGCCCGTCCGCTCTCGTCGAACACCCAACCGGAAACCTCGTACCCGCCGATGAGCTCCAATTCCGCTCGGTTGGAGCCCGCTTCAATGTCCAGCTGGCGGGTCAGCACGTTGTAACCGGGATGTACCACCTGCAGCCGCCTAAGTCCTGGGGTGATGCCGGAAACTTCGAAGCGTCCTGCGTCGTCCGAGGTGCCGCTCTGACCATCGATCAGCACTCGGGCATCGGCAACGGGTTCACCCTCACCGGAGAATACCCAACCCGTGAGCCTCGCGCCGGGTACCAAGACGAACCGCACATCTACGATCTCCTGGTGGGCTGCGAGGGCCAAACGTTGGGGTGGCGAGGGCTGGAAACCTGGGGCAACCACAGATACTTCGAGATCTCCTGGAAAGGCATCCGGAAAGCTGAAATGGCCTTCGCTGTCTGTGGCCGTGGTGCGACTCGGCCTTGTGACCGGCGTCGTGTTCCCCGGCTCAGGTGATGCCGGTTGCAGGGTGACGTTCGCGTCACCCAAGGCTGTACCGTTTTCCGAGACCACCACACCTAAAATCTGGCCGGCAGGCTCCAGAACGACCCCAATCGATTCTTCGTTGGGCGCTTCGACGCCGATCATCGAGATGCCCAGGAAGCCGTGATGATCAATCCACAGATCTACTCTTTGACCCGGCTCTAGATCCGGCACCACGAAGCGACCGGCGGCGTCGGCCACAGCGTTGGGTTGGCGAGTGAACACCACCGGAGATGCCAGCGGTTCGATGGTCTCGGTCGGTTCCCGTCGCCAAATCTCAGCTCCGGCCAGGGGTTGCCCGTGAGGGTCGCGTACGACGCCTGTCAGCGTAACCCCTGGCGCCAAAACCAGGGTCCCCAAGTCGACCGCAGCAACGCCCAGGGGCACACGAACTCCACGCACTCGCAGCGGCGCAAAACCTTTGCCACGGGCCACGATGTCGAGACTCTCGACGGCTGGTCCGGAGACTTGGAAGCGTCCATTGGCGTCTGTCTCAGCGAGGTGAGCCTCAAGCTCCGGATCGTCGACCGAAGGTCCGTCGGGATCTCGTCCGGTCGCTACCAACCGGACCTCGACGTTGCCCAAGGGGCGGTCTTGCGGGTCTAGGACGTGGCCCGAGAAGCGGCCCCCTCCAGTGTTGGGAGCGGTGCCGCGGATGAGCTCAAAATCGAGACTCCCCCAGGCATCAACAGTGACCTCGGCCGCTTGCTCCACTCCCAGGAAACCCGGCGCTCGCACCTCGAGGTGCCGTTTGCCCGGCGCGGGCACCGGCACGGTGTACCATCCCGAAGAGTCGGTGCGAGTTGCCGCCGCCGGCTCGTTCCGTGGCCATACCAAGGCGCCGGAGATCGGTTGACCCGCGACATCGAACACCCGTCCCGAGACGCCCACGGCAGGACCGAGCGTGATCATAGCTCTGTCATCGACTCCGAAAGCCGCCTCCGTCAACTTCAGCGCGCGCCCGTCGCGCGCGAAGACAACGAGCGCTGCAGACTCGGAAGACTCCCCCTCGACCGTCAGCAAACCCTGCTCCGAGCTCCGGCCGAGTGGCCACGTAGGCCCAAGTCGAGAGACGATCGCGTCCGCGATCGGCGTGCCGTCAGCCTCTTGGATCAGCAAGGTGCGCACCCTCTCGGTCGCCGGCTCGCCCTTGGTCCCCGACTCGGCAAGTATCTCAACCACACCAAGGTTAGACTTGTACTCCAGGGTGGCTTCGCTTGCACTCAGTTTTCCAGGCGACAACAACCGTAAATCGAGGGACTCACCGCGTGCCCGCAGCAAGTCGACCTGCCCATGATCCTGGCTCCAACCCAGTCGTGAAAGCAGCCTCCAAGGGCTGTCGCCGGCCTCCTGCTCGGGGGTCGGCTCGAGGCTGACGGCGTAGACTCCGATACCCGTCAGTGGTTGTCCGCGACCCCCGATCACCTGGATCCGAGCCTTTTGCGAGCGCCGCAAACTCACCGGAGGTAGCTCGACGGGTTCCACCACCGGTACCGTCAAAGCTTGGAGCGTCAGCAATCCGGGGGCGCTGAGACGCAGCCGCCACAGGCCGAGCTCGGGAGCCACCAGCTCGAAACGCCCGGTCGCATCGGTGCGGGTCTCGGCCACCGGCTCGCCGAGCGGCCACTGCTCTGCCAGCAGCGCGGACTGGATCTCGAAGTTGGTGGGTAATTGCAACAACTCCACTCGGACCCCGGGCAGGCCCATACCGTCTTCGTGCAGCACCGAGCCACTTATGGAGGGCACTGCAGCGTCTGCCGGCGAGTCCATCGCCAGGTTGATTAAGGCACCAAGAAAAACAGGCAGCAAGCGGACGGAACGCAACATCAGAACCTCCGATTCAAGAAGACGACTTCAAGCAGGCGAGACCTGCGAGCCCAACAGTCCTAAGGGCCACGGCAAAAAATAATCCTCCATTGAGGGCAGCGAAAACGGTCGGGGTGGTTTCTGGTCCTCCCCCTTTGGAAAAGGGGGAGTTAGAGGGGGATTCTCGCGGTCAAAGACCGCGACCCATGTGGCGCCTCCCCGTCTGAGGACGGGGAAATCTCCCCTCAATCCCCCCTTTTTCAAAGGGGGGAAGCATGGCTTGTCCTGAGATCAGCAGAAGGAGGCCAAACCCTCGTCGAGGCAGCAGTCGGTTCCCGGGCCGCCGATCAGGACGTCCTGGACACCGTCGTTGCCGCCGTCGAGGAGGTCGTCGCCGTTGCCCCCGGTCAGAACGTCGCGGGCGGGACCACCATAGAGGCAATCGTCACCGTCCTGGCCGTTGATCAAATCGATATCAGCACCCCCGAACAGGACATCATCGCCACCGCCACCGTTCATCTGATCCGCGCCCCCGGCCCCACCGACACATTCGCCGGCGGACGTTCCGGTGTACATGTCAGGACCGTTGGTCAGCAACATGCAACCTCCCGTCGGCTGGCAGCTGTTGCTCGCGAAGGTGTTGCCAGCGAAGAGCACCAAGGCGGCGGCGATGAAAGTCAAAGAATAAATTTTACGACTCATGATGTGAATCTCCTGATTGGAATTCTGCAGTTGCGGCCCGGCCACCACGATGGTGGGCGGAACCTGGGATCGACACCTCGGAGCATCCATCAGCCCGATGTGCCATGCTGTTTGCCTCCTTTCTCGAAGGACCTCGGGGTCAGTGAGTGACTTACCCCGCAACGTACAAAGCGTTGTCCCTCGGGGCCACAATCGGCTCAACTTTCTCTTTTGGCCCCGTTTTGCGGCGCTTGGTACGTTGCCCAAGAAGGTCCGCCAAAAAACCAGAAGAAGAACCACCGGCGGATCCAAGGAGGAAGACATGAAGAAGACGTTGCAACATCGGAGGGCTCCACGGAGGGCGAAACGACCAGCGTCCCAGCTGATGTGGATGAGTCTCCTGATCGGAGGATTCCTGTTTTACACTTCGCCGGATCCGGCGCAAGGCCAATGTCTGTTGGCCGGCTCCAATGTGCTATCGGTCACCGCCGTTGGTGCGACCTTCATCAATGGTGACGATCCCAGGCTGCTCGGTTTCGCCGACGGCTGCCGGCTCGTGATCCATCCCAACGGCGGCGTTGCAACCTTCGGCATCGAGATCGAGGCCAGCCTGCCGTCCACCCTTCCGAGCCCGGTCACCGTCGACGTGAAGTTTCAAAGCAACGAAGGGGCCGCGGCTCCGGTCGAGCTCCACCTGCGCCGCGCCGGGCAAATCATCGGCAGCTTCGATCTGGTCACGAGGTGGTCACTGGAAGCAGACGGAACCACGGACAAGACCATCGATCTGACGGCCCTGGCAGGTCGCCTCGGCGCCGATATCTCGGAGTACATCCACCCCGGTAATCGGCTGGTTTTCCGCCTGATGGGGTTTCCCGTCATGACCACAGGCGGCAACTGCGACGAATCCTTCGAATTCGATCGCGGCGGTTGAGACTATTCCGTCGCGGAGCCGATCCGGTCCAGGCATGCGGCGAGTGCTTGCTCGGCATCGTTCGTGGCCTCGGCGCTGGCGTCCGAGTTGCGCCGAAGGCTCAGGCTTCGGCGCAAGAGCTGCTCGCCCTCGGCGAGACCTCCCTGCTCGCCCCCGGCGAGCTCTCCCTGCTCGCAGAGCAAGGATCCCAGCCTTTGGGCGGCTGGCGCGAGCTCTCGATGCTCAGCTCCAAAACGATCCTCGAGAAGATGTAAGGCTTCGCGCCATGTCGCCTCAGCTTCTCTTCCCTTACCGCGAGCCAACTGAACGTCGCCCAAACCTTCCAAGGTAAACGCGATCCTCGCCTCATCGATCCCAGGCACCTGGTGGAAGACCTCCACAGACCTGGCAAGCAGAACCTCTGCCTGTTCGGCGTCGCCCATCCTCTCGCGCAGTCGACCCAGATTGTTGAGGATGGTCGCGACTCGATCGAGCCTGCCCAAGGTCTCATGGATTCTCAGAGCTTCGAGATACAGCGTCTCAGCCTCGGCAAATTCTCCACGCTCCCTCAGCACCCGCGCCAAATTGTTGAGAGTGGTGGCGAGCCGTGGGTGCTTCTCATCGAGCGAGTGCCGACGCACGGCCAGAACCTCACGATAGAGCGCTTCGGCTTCTTCGAGCTCTCCTTCCAGGCGCAGTACGCCGGCAAGGTTGTTCAAGCTGGCGGTGGCTTTCAGGTGGTCGTCGCCGAGCAGCCTTCGCCGCACGGTCAACGCTCGCCGAAAAAAAGCGCTTGCCTCTGCAAGTCTGCCTTGTTCTTGCCGCACCAGACCGAGGCCGTTGAGGCTGTCCGAGGTCTCGAGGCTCATTTCACCGAGGCGTTTCTTCCGCAGCTCCAACGCTTCCACCAACGCCATCTCTGCCTTTTCGAGTCGGCCGCGGTTGAGATGCAACATGCCCAAGTGTTGCAGACTCGCCGACACTTCCTCATCGGCGCGCGCCCCTCTCAACAACCGCCGTCGAGTCGCCAAGGCCTCCTCCAACAGCGGCCTGGACTGGTCGAACAGACCCAACTTGCGGTAGATCTCGCCGAGAGTGTCCATCACTCTGGCGCGTGCCAGCGGCTCGCTTCGCAGCTCGTCTGTGATGAGCTCGGCGCCGTTCTCGAAGACGTCGCGTAGGGTCAGCGTCCCGAATTCCGCCGCGTACGGGTCATTGCTCTCGAAAAGCTCGAGGAGGAACTGCAAAGTCTCTTCCGCGGTGACCTCACGGGAGCGCGCCACCTGTGCTTGATGGCTGGTCGCGGCGATCCCTCCGAGCAGGCTCGCCGCAATCAACATCGTCGCCGAGACCCCAACCCAATGACGCCGAATGAATTTGGTCGTGCGATACCTGAACGTTGGCTGCCGCGCGAGCACCGGTAAACCCCGCTGGTGACGTCGCAAGTCTTCCGCCAGCTGATCCGCTGAGGCGTAGCGCTGCTCGGGCTGCTTGGACAGTGCCTTCAAAGCGATGTTGTCGAGGTCGCCGGATAGTTGGCGGCGCAATCTCTCGGGAGTCGTGCAACTCATCTTGCTGAGAGTTTCCAAGCTGTCTGAATCCTCGTCTCGCGAGCGAACGATCGCAACCGAAAGCTTCTCGGGCTTCTGCTCGCAGACCGCACGCTCGATCTCGTAACGGCTGCTGGTTTCAATCCGATAGGGTCGGCGGCCGGTCAGTAGGCGGTAGAGCACTCCACCTAGCGAGTAGACGTCACTGGCGGTGCTCAGGGTCTCGCCACGGACCTGTTCCGGGCTGGCGTACTCCGGTGTCATCATGCGACCGGACGCAGTCAGGGTGGTTGATCCCGACGTGTCGCCGGTGTCGAGAAGCCGGGCGATACCAAAGTCGAGGAGCTTTGGGATGCCGTCTTTCGTCACCAGAATATTCGAGGGTTTGAGATCACAATGCACCACCAGCCGGCCGTGGGCGGCTTGCACCGCACCGCACACGCTGAGGAAAAGATCGAGGCGCTGAGCGGTCGACAGGCGGTGGCTGTCGCAGTACTGATCGATCGGTTGGCCGTCGATGTACTCCATCACAAAATACGGCAGTCCAAGCTCTGTCAAGCCGCCGTCGAGCACCCGTGCGATGTTCGGATGGTGGAGGTTGGCGAGAATCTGGCGTTCCTGACGGAACCGGCGGACGATGCCGTCATTGTCCAAGCCGTTACGGATCAGCTTGATGGCGACTTCTTCACGATATTCACCGTCGTCGCGCACCGCCAAGTAGATGGTGCCCATGCCGCCGCGCCCAATCTCACGCAGCAAACGATGTGGGCCGATCCGTTGGCCTGCCGCCGAAGCGGTCAGCAGCCTGGCGCCGAGGCCGGCGACGGTTTCGTCGAGAGGATTGCCGGTTGCTTCATCAGCGGCCAGAAGATCCCAAACCCGGCCCCGCAGGACCTCGTCACTGCCACAGGCGTTGTCGACGAAAGCTTGGCGATCACTGGACTCCAAGTCCAACGCCGCGTTGAAGATTTCCTTGACGCGACGAAATCCGGTCGACTCGTCCGCCATCAACCGGCTTTCGCGGCCAACTCGACCTCGGGCTCGTCCGCCTCCTCCCGCCGCAGATAATCACCGAGCCAGGCCCGCGCCAAGCGCCATTCCCGTTTGACCGTCCGCGGTGAGATGGCGAGAACTTCCGCCGCCTCTTCAGTGGTCAGGCCGCCAAAAAAACGCAACTCGACAACCCGAGCGGTCCTCGGCTCCAAGGCGGCTAGTCGATCCAGAGCTCGATCCACCTCGAGCAAATCCGTCGCCCGCGCCTCCGACACCACCAACGCTTCGTCGAAGGAGACACGTTGCGCCTCGCCACCGCGCTTGGCGGCTCTGAGATGGCGCACGTGCAACATGGTGACCCGCCGCATGAGCTGCGCCGCAACCCCAAAAAAATGTGCCCGATTGCGCCACTGAACGCGATTCTGGTCGATCAGCTTGAGGTAGGCCTCGTTGACCAGCGCCGTCGGCTGTAGGGTGTGCCCCCGCCTCTCGCGGCGCATATAACCCTCCGCCAAACGATGTAGCTCGTCGTAGACCAGCGGCATCAGTTGCGCCAAGGCCTCCTCGTCGCCACTGTTCCAGTCGAGCAAAAGCTGTGTGACGTCTTGCTGCATCTTCACCAGCACAAGCCTGAGTTGATTCGCGGTTCAGTCCATCGTACCCGGTGGCCGAAGGTGCAATGTTATATGCAGGGCAGAATTGCGGGCTTCAGGTGTGAAGGGTTGGGTGCGGCAAGGAATTGCTGGTGCTTCAAGTCCGGGTGACTGCTCGGGTGGTGAATCGCAGCCGATGCTGGGCATCGCCCCACTTTCGAATCTCGATCTCATAGTGACGTCGGGCGGATTCACACCTGAACGTGACTCTTTGATCGGCAGCGGTTTCGGTCTTCTGTCGGCTGGATTCTTCGGCGCAAAGCTCACGCAAAGCGTGGCGGGAGAGCTCGAGAATGGGCCCGATCGAATCGGAGCTGATGACGTTCACCGACTCGCTCATCGTTTCGCCATCGGCGACGATGTGATCAAAACTCGGATCGTCAGCTAGGGAAAGTTGTGACCGTGCGGTCTCGGCGAAACTCAATAGCTCCGTGGTGAGTCGCCCTTCGAAGCTAGCTGGATTTTCGGAGGTTCGCGACCAGAAAGTCGAGGTGTATTCTTGGTGGTAGACGAATTTGCAGCGATTACAGACCAACGTAGCGGTGGGCGAGTCGGGAAATACTGAGCAACCGGCGTCGACGGCCTGGGTCAAGTCACCTCCGGCGCCAGCGGGATAGAGACCGTAACGAATCGGCACCCAGGACACGTCCTCATGCCCATAGGGGCAATTGAAACCCGCAGCGAGCTTGGGTGCGCTCAAGTTCTGGAAGAAACCCTCGCCGTCTTGATCACTGCGCGCCCGCCGTATCGCTTCGGCCCGCTGGCTCGCTAACTGCGCCTGAATTCGCCGACGTTCAGACTCAGCTGCAAAACGCCCGTCCGGGTAGGCAGCCAGATAGGTCGTATACGAGTCCTCGGAGTTCTTGCTTCGGGCGCGTCCCCAGGCCAAATCTTCATGTTTGTGTTCGAGGAGCGCCCGTGCTTCGGGCGCGAACCGGCTTTCCGGAAACTTCTCGAGAATCTGTTCATAGGCAAAGATAGTGTTGCTGCTGCGAGCGTCGCGCCAGGCACGTGCGTCTCGACCTTCACTACAACCGTGGATAGCCAGGATGACGGCAACCGTCACGACTCCACTGCGCCATAAATTCGTAACGCGCAACCGTACTCTTGAGCGAGAACGGGTTGATTTCCACCTTGTGTCCATACTCTGTCAATCTTATGGCAAGAGCCCAGTCTCGCATGTCACCCCTTCCCTTCAATCGTGTCAGTTGCATGATCCGATCATCGAATTGACACGATTAGAGCCTCGCGACACGCGCTACTGGGGCAGCGCTACGACTAAACTATCCCGATGCGCACCTTCAACCTGACAGCCGTCGCCTTCGGTCTCTTCATGACCACCAGCCTCACCGCAGGCAACCTCGAGGTCGAGTGGGATCCGCGGTCGAGCGGTCTTGACCAAGTCACGACGATTACCCATGCCGGTGACGGGTCGGGAAGACTTTTTGTCGCAGAGCAAACCGGCACCGTGCAGATCGTCCGAACCGACGGATCCCGCCCGGCGACACCCTTTCTGGACATTTCTGACCTACTGGATGCGTCGTCCCTCGAGCGCGGCCTCCTCGCCCTGACCTTCCATCCGATGTACGACAAGAACGGTCGATTCTTTGTCGTTTACACGGACCGCATGGGCACCGCGGTGGTTTCCCAGTTCCTGGTCTCCGCTAGCGATCCAGACTTGGCGGACGCGACGTCTGAGAGGCAGATCCTGACCCTCGATCAACCGTCTTCGATCCACAGCGTCCACCACCTCGAATTTGGTCCGATGGATGGCTACTTGTATATCGCCACGGGTGATGGCGGGCCGGGGGGCGATCCGTCCAATAATGCACAGAACCAAAGTGTTCTGCTGGGCAAGATCCTCCGCATCGATGTCGATACCGTTGCTGGTTATGCGATCCCGCCCGACAACCCCTTTGTCGATGATGCGGGAGCTCGCGACGAGATCTGGAGTTTGGGTCTGCGCAATCCAGCGAACTTCAGCTTCGACCGGGAGACAGGAGCCCTCTTCATCGGTGATGTCGGTGAGTCGACGTGGGAGGAGGTCAACTACCAAGCTCCCGGCAACGGCGGCGGTCAGAACTACGGTTGGCGCCTGATGGAGGGTAACCACTGTTTCGAACCGGCGGCGGGATGTGATCGCACGGGTCTTGTCTTACCCGTCGTCGAGTATCGGCACGATGTCGGTTGCGCCGTGGTTGGCGGCTATGTCTACCGTGGTTCCAGACAGGGTCCGCTGACCGGGTTGTACCTGTTTGCGGACTATTGTTCCGGCGACCTTCGGATCGCTCGGGAAGGTTGCGGTGGCTGGTGGAGCGAAGTCATTGCAAGTCCTGGTCTGCAGATCAGCACGATGGGTGAGGACGAGGCCGGTGAGTTGTACTTCGCTTCCGCCTCACGGAAGGGTGGCGACACGGTTGTTTACCATATCCGTGCCCCTGGCTTTTTGATCCACGAGGATGACTTCGAGTCGGACGATCTGACCCGTTGGACCAGCTGCTCTGGGATGTAGTTTGGAGCTGTGTGTCACCCCTCGCCGGTTCTTTTCTCGGCGGGGGGACACACCACGCGATCGATCACCAGGTCGCGGCGATCGAGATCAGTAATGTGATCAGTTCGGCAGCGTAGTACCAGCGGGTGTTGATCACCATGCTGGCCGGAAGGAGAAAACTGAACGCACCGAGATGTAAGACGACAGCGACGAGGAGCGTCAGTCGCGGGGGGACAGCCGCGCCCATCGGGAGTCGTATGACCGCTGCGCGGCGAGAGCATCGGGAACAACCAGGCACGCGATCTTTGTTAGGATTCGATCATGGACCGGCGAGACGACAGGGTCACAGACCCGGAGATGAAGGGGATCCCCACCGATTACGACCAGTTGGAGGTGTCGGAGTGGGGTCTGGACTTGGGAGATATCGGTCAGATCCGGGACAAGCTCGAGCTGACGCCGACGGAACGCCTGAAGGCAGCTCAGGATTTCATGAACACTGTCATCCGGATCCGCGCTCAAAATGGCTACCGAGCTTAGGTTTGACGAAGTTCTCAGGGTCTTGATCCGAAACGAGGTGGAGTTCATCGTTGTTGGCGGCGTGGCTGCGATTCTTCAGGGGTCTCCTCTCACCACTGAAGACATTGATGTTGTCTACGTTTCTTCTGAAGAGAACAATACTCGCCTGGCCAAGGCGCTAAGAGAATTGGACGCGACCTACTTCGATCCTGCCGGTCGGCAAGTCGAGCCGGACGTTTCCCGGTTGGCTTCTATGAGAATGCATCTCCTGACGACAAACTGCGGCCGCGTCGATTTGTTGAGAACGATAGGCAAGAATCTCGCCTACCACGATCTTGTAGAAAGATCCCGGGTGCTTGAGGTCGAGGAGTTTCGTGTTCGAGTTCTCGAACTCGAGGTGATTATCGAGACCAAGGAGCATGCCAATCGTCCAAAGGACCGATATCAGCTCTTGTTCCTGCGGCAGCTCCTTGCGGAAATCCAGAAACTGGACGCCGAGTAGCTCGCGCACGCGCTGCCTCCCGGTGCCATCTGATCGGGCTAGCCCTGTGGGGTGTCAGGGTGATGATCTCAGATCCTGGGGTCTGGCAGTCTCCCGATGGGCGCGGCTGTGCAATGACGGCTGACCGCACTGGAAGCGGTTGGAGTTGGCGACGGCGAGGCGCTGGCCATCGCCGAAGACCTGGAGGGCGGGGTGCCTCGACTTGGGGCGGCGGGCCGGAGGCCGTCGCGGCGGGGCACACCACGCGATAGATCACTAAATCCCTGAGCTGAGTTTTGCGATGCTTGCGGACGCCTAGACGGTAGCGTTCCTCGAGGCATGCTCGATCGAGGCTGGCCAACATGCGCTCTGCCGGCGCCGCCTTTCCTCGTCGCTCGATGTGCATCAGCCAGCGGATGTTTTTTTCGTGGAGATAACTCAAGAGTGGCTTTTCCAACCGCAGATAGGGCAGCAGCTCACGGTTGTTCATGAGGCCGTCCAAGTTGACGACCCTGGCGTCGGTAAAATACCCGAAGGTGCCGGAGTCAAAGGCGCCGATCACGGCGTCGGTAGGGAGATGGTTGTTGCAATACTCAGCCGCCGCGGCCATCCGGGTGATGATGTTGGATCGCCCCTGGGAGTTGAGATGACCACTGGCCCGGTTGACGAGCAAAACCACAAGAGCCACGGTCGCGACGAGGGGTACGGCCCAAGCGATGAAACGGGTCACCTTGTGACGCCGGCTCGCTCGAATCAAACCTTGCCAGAGCACGGCAATCGAGATCAGTAATGTGATCAATTCGACAGCGTAGTACCAGCGGGTGTTGATCACCATGCTGGCCGGAAGGAGAAAACTGAACGCACCGAGATGCAAGACGACAACGACGAGGAGCGTCAACCGCGCTAAATTTAGCAACGTTTCATTTCGGCGTGCGAGGCACGCAGTGAACCAGATTGCCAGCCCGGTCAAAAGGGCTCCGGTCGGGTAAATCCAAACGTTCGGATCGATCCAATGTTGACCGAAAAGATGATTCGGCAGGTTCGCCAGACTTCGTGTTGTGACCTCGAGCGAAGTGATCATGCGTGAGGTGAAACCTGACGTCCCATCCGGAGCCGCGGCATACGTGCTTTTGGCTGTTCCGCTGATCGGCAGAGGGCTGTCGAACATCATCCAGCTCATGGAGGCGAAGAATATGACGGTCACCGTCGAAGGAAGTGCCAGCCATTTGACGGCCCGAATCGACTCACTGACCGACAGGGAATTCCGCTTCGTGGAAAGACGCCACAGCGCGAGGCCTGCATAGGCTGGAGTCAAAATCAGATTGTCGATCCGAGCCAGGACGGTCAGGGCGACGATCGAGCCACAAATCAGCAGGCTAGCCGGACGATCGTCGCGTAGCCGCATGATGGTGACGGCGGCGAGAAGGTGCAGCATCATGTTGAGCGGCAACTCCATACCGCCCATTGAGTTGATCGGCCGAACAAGGAACACCAGCAGCAGCGCCACCGCGAGAAGTTGGACCTCGAGGCGGCACCAACGACTCAGTAGACGTTGCAACAGGACGATCGCGGCGATCGACAAAAGCGCACTCAGATAACGCGCCGCCAGCAGAAGCTCGACGTCGCCGTTGATGAGGTGAGCCAAGGCGATCAGCATCAGGGTCCACAACGGCTGCACGCCGTTGGTGGTCACCACACCGTCGAACGTCGGACCGTTGCCTTGGGCGAGGTTACGAGCATAACCGAGGTAATAATACGCATCGTCCGTCGTGCTCGACAGCGTGGTGTCGATCGGCTTGCCCAGATAGGCGAAGGCATACAAGCCGAAGAGGACCGCCACCAGAGCGATCCAATATCGAACGACACATTCACGGAGCCGATGAACGAGGGAGCGCATCGCGAGGTCGAAAGGTTTCTTCTCACGTCCCGGAGGGAAGTTATCGCTGAGCGAGGGATTTTAATCCCTCCAGAGTTGTCGGCCAGCCCTCTAGCTCTTCTTCTTGGCTGGCTTGGCGCGCTTCTTCTTGGCCAGCTTGGTGAGCTTCTTCTTGCCCCGTACTTTCGCATGTCGAGGCTTCTTGTCACCTCTCGCAGCCTTGCGTTTGCGGGGCGCACCGCCCTCGGTTCGCGACGAGGCGTCGAGGCTGAGTCGCAGAGCTTGGCCGCAGACTTGGACGCCCTGTAGATGTTTGTAGGTCTCGTGCGGCATGCCATCCGGCAGCTCGACGAGACTGAAGGTGTCATACAAGGTGATGTGCCCGATGTGCTTACCGTCGAGCTCGGCCTCGTTGGAGATCGCACCGACAATGTTGCCGGGTTGTACACCGTGGTTGCGGCCGACCTCGATGCGGTAGCGTTGCATGCGGACGTCGGCGAGGTCGTCCCTTGACGGCCCTCGCGACGCATCGTCCCGTGACGGGCTCCGCGACGCATCGTCGCGGTGTTGCGAGCGAGGTGCGTTGCTACGATGACGGGGAGCGTCATCGCGTTGACGGGGCCCATTGGCGGGCGGGCGATGGCGTGGCGGATCTTGACGAGTTCCTCGAACGTTGGGGGAGGCCGGCCGATGGGCGCTTGCGGCTGGCGCCGGCCGCTCGGAGCGGGAGGTCCGCGGTGTCAAGAGTGGGCGCTCCCGTTGCACCAGATAGGCCAGGGCCGACGCCACCTGCGGCAGGTCGGCATCTTGCTCACGCTGATAGCTGTCGATCACTTTGTTGAAAAAGTCGAGATCCTGGCCTTCGATGGTGTCGGTGATCAACTGCTTGAATTGAGTGACGCGACGGTCCGCGATGTCCGCCCGAGTCGGCAGCTGCATCGGTTGGATCTGTTGGCGGGTCACCCGTTCGATGGCGTACAACATGCGCCGCTCGCGGGGTGACACGAAGAGGATGGCCTTGCCGTGGCGCCCTGCCCGGGCGGTACGGCCGATACGGTGGACATAGGATTCCACGTCGTAGGGAATGTCGAAATTGATCACATGGCTGATGCGGTCGACATCCAAGCCACGAGCCGCTACGTCAGTGGCGACCAGAATGTCGAGTTTGCCCTTCTTGAACCGGTCAACGGTGCGCTCGCGTAACGACTGATTCATGTCGCCATTGAGCGCCGCGCTGGCGAAGCCGCGGGCTTCCAGCCGGTCCGCCAGCTCGGTGGTGGCGATTTTGGTGCGCACGAAGACCAGCATGGCGTCGAAGTCCTCGACCTCGAGGATACGGGTCAAGGCGTCGAGCTTGTGGACCCCGGACACCCGCCAATAACGTTGCTCCACCGTATCGACCGTGGCGGTTTTGTTTTCGATCTGGATCACCACCGGATCCCGCAGATACTTTTGGGCCACCCGTCGGATCGGAGCCGGCATGGTGGCGGAGAACAACGCCACCTGCTTCTCGGCCGGAGTGTGCTGAAGAATCTGCTCGACGTCGTCGATGAAACCCATCCGTAACATCTCGTCGGCCTCGTCCAGCACCACTGCCGCGAGGTTGTCGAGAGCCAAGGTGCGTCGCCGCAGATGATCTTGGATCCGCCCCGGAGTGCCGACGACAACGTGGACGCCGCGACGCAGCTGGCGCAGCTGGGTGTCAATGCTCTGGCCGCCGTACACCGGTAGGACATGAAAGCCCTTCAGTCGCTTGGCGTAGGTCTGCATCGCTTCTGCGACCTGGATCGCCAGCTCGCGGGTTGGGGTCAACACCAGCACCTGTGGGCGTTTGAGGTTGACGTCCAGCCGGCTCAGCAGCGGCAGGGCGAAGGCGGCGGTTTTGCCGCTGCCAGTCTGGGCTTGGCCGAGCAGATCACGGCCTTCCAGCAGGGGCGGAATCGCCGCCGCTTGGATCGCGGACGGGGCTTCGTAGCCAACATCGTCGATCGCCTGTAAGAGGGGTGTGGCGAGGCCGAGCTCGGAAAAGCTCGGAGGGGTTTCTTGAGACATGGGGTGCTATCCTATCGACCGCTGGTCTTGGCCTCGAACGGGTGCGGTCGACCGCGTCGAAGATTGCTCCCGGGCGAGAGCTGAAGGGAATGCATCCGGGAGGGCCAGCGAGCTCGATCTCGAGGCAGCGCCCGAGACAAGGTGAATGCCGGCACATTGGCGTGCAGCGGCAGCCTAACAGAGATCGGCCGGCATGGGGTCGTAAAAGTGATGCTGCGTCGCAGTCGGTCGAGCCTAAATCGGCGCCAAACGGGTCAAGGCGTGTCGACGGCGAGTGCGAGCACGGCGTTTCAAGAAACGACACGCTCGAGCCGCGTGGGGTCGTGATGATCCCCCGAACATCATGTTCATGTTGGCTGCAGACGTGATGTCAAGAAGTGAATAACGTTCAAGTTGCCTGCACGCGTGATGCCAAGGGATAAATAACGTTCGAGTTGCCCGTGAACGTGATGTTTCTGTAAACATCACGGCCGCGGGAGCTGTAGCCGTGATGTTTGTCGGATAATCACGGTTACAGTCAACTTGAACATGACATGAGCCGGGAACGGGCGCGAGATTGTTAGAATGTCGCCATGGGATCTGGAGGGATGAAGGAACAGGCAAGTGGTGGAGAGCGTCCACGATTGCGTTGTGCCGTTCACTTGCTCCGTCGACTGAGGCGAGCTAGGCTCTTGGATAGGTACATCCCGAGGCTGATACTTCATTCTCAAAGAGGACTTGATGAGTAAGCTCGAGACATACGGAATCTCGCTCGATCCCGTGATCGAGGTTTACAAGAAAGATGTCGACAGGACATTGATTCGCGAGAATCTCAAGCTGTCCATCGAGGAGCGTTTCAAGAGACTCGAAGCGCATCAGAGCTTCGCTGAAGAGCTTCGGGAGGCCGGGCGGCAAGCTCGGAAACGGCCCTGACCGACTTCAGTGGACTGCTGAGGGTGTTGGTTGATGGTGGCGTGCGCTTCGTCCTGATCGGCGGTGCAGCGGCGATGGTTCATGGAGCTGCGAGACTGACTCAGGATGTCGATGTCGTTTACGATCGGGAATCCGAGAATCTCGAGCGCCTAGCGGTGGCCCTGGCGCCCCTTGAGCCCTACCTCAGGGATGTTCCCGCCGGGCTGCCCTTCCAGCTGGATGTCGCTACGCTCGAGCGTGGCCTGAACTTCACGCTCACCACTGCCCTTGGCCCTCTCGATCTCCTGGGTGAGATTACAGGTGGCGGTACGTATGCTGATTTGCGGCGTCACACGATCGAGATCGAAGCCTTTGGCGTCCATTTGCGTTGCCTCGATCTCCCAGCCCTCATAAAGGCGAAACGGGCTGCGGGGCGACCGAAAGACTTGGAAGCAATTGCAGAGCTGGAAGCTATTCTCGAAGAATAGGCTGTGAGCAGCCCTCGATGTGGACCCGTGTAGAAGGTTTTAGAATGTCGCGATGAGCTCCGGAGGGAAGAAGGAACAGGCAGGTGATGGAGAGTGTCCACGGCTGCGGATTTTCCTCGCCTCGACCTCTGAAGACCTGAGTGCGTATCGCAGCCGGGTGGTCGAGGCGATTGCGACCCTCGAGCAGGAGGCGGCGAGTATGGAGACCTTCGGCGCAGTGCCCCACACGCCGTTGGCAACCTGCCGCCGCAAAGTCAAAAAGGCCGACGCGCTGGTTGTTATCGTGGCCCATCGTTACGGCTGGGTGCCGACCACCGAGGAGGGTGGTGACGGCGCCAAGAGCGTCACGCGTTACGAGGTGGAGACTGCCCTCGACGCTGGCAAGCCGGTGTTCGCCTTCGTGATGGATCCTGCTTATCCCTGGAGCGGTCGTAAGGAAACGGACCGGCTGAGCGACGCCGAGACCGACGACGAGGCCCAGGCGGTTTTTGCGGCAGTACGTGGTCTGAAGGACTTCAAGTCGTTCCTCGACAGCAAGGTGACGACGCAGACCTTCACCACGCCCAACGATCTCGCCAGCAAAGTCACTTCGAGCCTCTTCCCTTGGTTGTTGGAGCAGGCCCTAGGACAGCCCCGGGCGACCGAGCCTTCCGTGCCTAGCGAGGGCGATTTCACCTCCTACCTCGAAGACCTGCTCGATCAAACCGAGACCATCAATATCACCGGCATTGCGACCCAGCACACCGAGAGCGCCCACAGCTACCCGATCGAGCGGCTGTACACGCCGCTCTCCAGCTTCCGGCCCGTCGACAGGACACCGTCTGTCCAGTCGTCCATCGAGGCCGCCATGCTGCGGTCCGAACGGGTGGATCTGTCCCATCTGCTACCGACCTGTGACCGCCTGTTGATCGAAGGCCAACCCGGCGCTGGCAAAACCACCTTCCTACGTTTTGTCGCCTGCATGCTGGCTCGCGACCGACTCGGCGAGCCCTGCCCAGAGGGCGCCTCCTGGCGCCAGCACCATCTCGCCTTGAACGACGAGTCGCCAGGATTGCCGATTCTCATTCGGGTATCCGACCTGGTGGCGCTGCTCACCGCCGCCGACGCGCCGCCGCTGCGCCGCGACAATCGGTTGTGGCTGCTCGATCTTCTCGAACGGACCAGTGCGGCAAATGGCAACGCGGCTGGGCAGACCGTCAGCGCTGCGCAGTGGGAACAGCCGCTGGCCAGCGGCGAAGCGATGCTATTGCTCGATGGCCTCGACGAAGCTGCCGACGACACCTTGCGGCAGCGCATCTTCGAGATCTTTCGTGACGCCTGCAAACGTTGGAAGTGCCCAGTGGTGGTCACCAGTCGGCCGATCGCCACCGCGCCGCTGGTGGAGATGGGTTTCCACACCGCCACTATCGAACCCTTTGGCGATCGGGAGATCCACACTTTTGTCGAACATTGGGTGGCGGCGCTGCATGCCGCCGGTCGCGACCGGCGAGCCGCCGGGGACGAGCGTTACAGCGACACCTTGAGCGGGGCTATCGTCGGCCGCTCGCGGGTGCGCCGCCTGGCGGGTAATCCGGTGATGTTGACCTGCCTGTGTGTCGTCCACTGGAACGAGGGCCAGTTGCCGGAGGGGCGCTCGCGGGTCTACCGCTCGGTGTTGCGTTGGTTGATTGCGGCCCGCAGCCAGCGGCGCCGCGACCACGGCGCCAGTGACCTTTTTGCTTGGCGCGCCTTTGCCCGGCTGGCCCTGGCCATGATGTGCGCCGAAGGCGGCAAGCGTTCCACGATCGACTTAGAGCAGGCGGCGGAGGCGGTGGAGTCGCTGTGGGTGCGAGAGTCGCCGCAGCTCGATGCTGAAGGTCGCCGGCTCGAAGCACGCCGTTGGTTGACCTTCGAATGTCTGGGCAGCGGCGTCGTCGAAGAAGTGAGTGCCCGGCGGCTGCGTTTTTGGCATCTTACGTTCCAAGAATATCTGGCGGCATTACAGCTCGCCTGGCGAGGTGATGGTGAAGATCCGGCGGCAGACTGGTGGCCGGTTGTGAGCTCACACTTGGACAATGCTCAATGGCGCGAGACCATCGAGCTGCTGCCCGGTTGCCTGCTCGATGAGGGTGGCGTAGGGCGAGTGGATCGGTTGTTGGAGCGGGTTTTGGCGATGCGTGGTGAGTCCCCTGATCTTGCCACCGAGGCCCGGGTCGCGGGGTTTCTCAGCAGGCTACTGCGTCCCGTCGACGTGTTGGAGTACAAACCCTCAGCCGAGGTGTCGACCGCCTACGACCAAACGTTGGCACGTTCGATGGCGATCTTTGAGCGTGAGTCTGCTGGAACCGTGCCGGTGAAGCTCCGAATCGACGTGGCCGAGGCCCTCGGTCGTGCTGGCGACCCTCGGCTCGCCGGGGGTACCGATGAGCAGCGGCTGTTAGCGGTGCCGGGTCTGGGTGGTTTGCGCCTGGGTAAGTTTCCGGTCACGGTGGAGGAGTATCAGCGTTTCGTCGAAGCGCGGGGTTATGAAGAGTCGGAGCACTGGGCTCCAGTGGGCTGGCAGCTGAAAGAAGATAAAGACTGGTTGGCGCCCGACGCTTGGTCCGAGCAGCTCGAACACCCGAGCCGGCCGGTGACCGAGGTCTCCTGGTATGAGGCAGATGCCTATTGCCGTTGGCTGGGTGAGCAACGTGGGCTGAAGATACGGCTACCGACGGAGAAAGAATGGGAGCGGGCGGCAACGCCGGTGGAAGGCGAGTACCCCTGGGGTGCAGAAGAGCCGGACGAAGAGCGGGCCAATTTTGCGCCAGATTCAGAGCCCGATGTGGGTTCACCGACGCCCGTGGGCATTTACCCCCTGGGGCGTGGGCCCTTCGGGCACCGCGACTTGGCGGGCAACGTCTGGGAATGGTGTTCTGATGAGGAGAAGGTCGAATGGACGGAAGAGCCCGTCAGGGTGCTCCGGGGCGGCGGCTGGGGCAATCCCGCAGAGAGCCTGCGGGCCGCTTTTCGCCTCGGGAATCTCGCTGCGCTCCGCAACCGCGGCATTGGCTTCCGTGTGTTGGCCGCTCCCCCGAGTCTTGATTGATCTTTGTTTGTTTGAAGTTTGCGGGGTCCAGGGGCGGAGCCCCTGGTCTTTCGTCACGATAAAAACCTGTCAATCTGCCACGATCTGTCACTTTCCGGTCTCAAACGGACCTGGTGTGTCATGGTTTTCCTGCAAACCTCTCTTGATGGACATCTTTGTCATCTTTGTGTCGATACCCATTTGACAATTTGTCACATGGGCTCTCCGAAGAGAACTACTCCTCGATACGACGCAACCGACCGCTCGATGCGCTCGGGATCTCCCCCGAGGACTACCTCGGTGACGCGATGGCGCATGCGCTCCAAGACTGCTTTCGTTGGCCCAATACCGGCACGAGAGACACGATAGCCAAGGTAAGTAAACCGCCCTCGAGTGGACTTTGGCTGCGTCTCCGGTCTCTTCAACCGCAGTCTACGTTCGGTGGCCAACCATTCTTTTGCGGCTTCCCGTGCCTCGACAAGTTGCGACCTGGAGTTGGCGAACAGAGTACTGTCGTCCATGTAGCGCTGATAATGAGGGATTTTGCGCTGCCGCTTGACAAAGTGATCGAACCCGGACAGATAGTGATTTCCCCACCACTGACTGGTGAGATTGCCTATCGGCAGCCCGCAGCCTTCTGGCGGGAAACCGGGATCGAGGCCAAGGAATTCTGGTACACCATGCTGCCTGTAGAGGCCGGCGCCGCTCTCCGCAATTGTACGTAGCAGGTCTGTCATGCGCTGCTCTCGTAGTCGTCGCGCCATCAGTTGCTGAAGTATCCGATAATCGATCGACAGGAAGTAGTGCCGGATGTCTAGGCTCAACACATAGCGATACCGGCGCAGCGCGGCAAGATAGGCGAGCACGGCTCGATGGCTGCCTCGACCCGGAATGCAGGCAAATGTCGTATCGAGCAGGCCCGGATCGAAGCGGGGCGCCAGCAGCCGATGAATCGCATGATGGACAACTCGGTCTCGTACTGGTGCCGCGGCGATTAGCCGCCTCTTGGGCTCGTGCAAGGCAACCAATCGATAGGCGCCGCAGCGGTAGGTAGTTCCCAAGATTTCCCG
>JAJCXQ010000693.1 GCA_029263355.1 Acidobacteriota bacterium
GAGCCCCGCCTCACCCTTCGACCGATCGCTGCTGATCAAGAAGAATGAGCAGACCCCGGTCAGCTCCCAGAAGACGTAGAGCAGGAACAGATTGTCGGCCAGCACGAGCCCCAGCATGGCGGTCTCGAAAGCCGCCAGCAGAGCGATGATCCGGCTGCCGTCGAGAGAGGAGGCGAAGTAGACGCCGGCGTATTGCTGGACCAGCACGCCGATTCCCGCGATCAGGATGGCCAGCGCCAACGTCGCCGTGTCCAGGCGCCAGGTCAGCTCGACCCATAGCTCGGGGGCCCACGCCCAGGACGCCACGGGACCGCGCGGACCGCGGAACAGCAGGCCCAGGGCTACGATCGCCGATACCGATGAGGCGGCGGCACTCCATAGCCCCGCCTGTCGGGCCGGCTGACGCCCGAGGACGATCACCACCGCCGCTAACGACGGCGCCAAAACCAACAGGGTCGTCCACACAGAAGCCGGATCGCTCACTGCTTCTCGCCGCGGGCTCTGGCAGCGGTCGTATTCTGCTCGTCTGGCCGCGCCTGAGTCGCGTCCGGCGGGCGCTTGACCAGCCAATAGCCGATACTCATCGCCAGGACTACCCCGGCTGTTGCCCAGATATAGTCCGGACTCAGCTTGTTGTAGTCCAAAATGATCACTTTCCTGGCGATGGCCATCAGAGCCGTGGCCATCACCAACTCGACTGCGATGACGTTCTTGCGCAGGTAGATCGTGAGATTCTCGAAGATCTCGATCGCAATCATGACCGCCATGAACGCGCCGAAGGTCGCCAAAATGTCACTGATCGTCAACAGCATGATGGGTGGGGTCCTGAGGCGCTCGTAGAGCACCCAGATCACGTCGACGACGCCCCATAGGATCACCAAGGCCATGAGTACTACCAACGCCCTGACCGCAATCAGGATCAACTGTTGCGTACGCTTGAGCAGCGGGTCTGTTTCTGGATCGAAACCCACCGAAGGGCTCCTTTCGACTGTCGGACAGGAGAACCTGAAGGACTCGTTACTTTGCAGCTATCGAGGGTCTAGAAGCGGAGTGGCGTCTGGAAACCGTGAGGCTTCACCGCCAGGATCGAGCATTCGATGTCCTCCAGATCATGAAGGCGTGAGGACACCACCAGCTGCTCGAGATCGGGCTTCCCCGGCACCGTAAGCCACGGCCCTTCGGTCGACTCCGACAGCACGTCCAAAACCGTCAGCGCCGCGCCGTTGCGGACCGCGAGCTCGGTCGCCTCGGTGAGACCGGGCTGGGGATCGCCGGGACCACCAACGTAGCAAATTATTTTCTTGAATCGATGCATGTCTTGACCACCCTCGCACTTGAAACTCAGAGCCTTCGAGCGAAGCCACTGAGACTTCGAGGGCTGGCAGGCTAGCATAGAGATCGTAGCGAAGCCAGGACGCCGACACGTTCGCCCCGTCCGGCGGCGGCGCGCCAGAAGCCTCGGACGTTTCATACTAAGATGCGCCAGTGCTATGTCGCGCCAGTGACGGCGCTGGTGGCGTGGGGGAGCGGCAGATGTTGCCGAAGCAGACGAAATGGGTGGAGCGAGCTTCGGACTCAAGCATTGCTGGAAAAGCTCTCGCCCAAACGCAAGACCTCGTCGATCAACAGATCGATATCCGATGCCCGAGTGCGGAAATTGACGATACACACCCGCAGCGCATAACGCCCGTCGAGAGTCGTGGGAGACATCAGGACCCGCCCTTCCGCCACCAAGGTTTCGAGGATTTGGCGGTTGAGGGTGTTGAGGAGGTTGTTGTCGGCCGTGTTTGGGGGGTGGTAGCGGAAGCAGCTGATCGATAGCTCGGAGCCTAAGAGCTCGAGGTTTGGATGTTCTTCAACTCGGTTGTCGAGATGGCGTCGCAAGGTGATGTTGAGGGCGATGGTGTCGGTGAGGCGATCCACACCGTGGGTTTTGATCGTCGCCCAGATCTTGAGAGCTCGGAAGCGCCGCGACAGCTCAGCCCCGTGATTGAAGTAGGCGAAACTTTCGCGAGGATCGGTCTGAGTCACCGCGATGTATTCGCTATCGAGGGCAAACGCTTGCTGGGAGGCGGCGGCGTCCCGATAGAGGATGCAGCCTGAGTCGAGGGGGGAGTAGAGCCATTTGTGGGGATCGAGGGAGAGGGAATCGGCGCGGGCAAAAGCACGAGCCATCCAGCGGTACTCGGGCACCATGGCAGCGGGTGCGCCGTAAGCGCCATCGATGTGGAACCAGATGTCATGCTGGGCTGCGAGATCGGCGAGCGCATCTAGGGGGTCGATAGTGCCGGTGTTGGAGGTGCCGGCGGAGCCACAGACGGCGGCGGGGATCAGACCGCTGGTGAGATCGTGCTCGATCTTGTGGCGCAGGTCGTCGAGACGCAGCCGTCGGTCGTCGTCAACCTCGATCAGGCGGATGTGATCGTCCGCAAGGCCCAGGAGTCGGGCGGCCTTGATCATCGACAGGTGACCTTCTCGCGACAGGTAAATCGTTAGCCGGTGCCGTGAGCCGGAGGGTAGAGATGCCTGCTGCTCGGCTTGGGTGACGGCGCAGGTTAAAGCTTGCAGGTTGGCTGCCGAGCCGCCGCTGACCAACATGCCATGGCCGTCGCCGGCGAACCCCACCATCGCATCCAACCAACGGATTACGAGGCGTTCGATCTCGACCGCGGCGGGCGAAGAGCGCCAGGCGGTGAGGTTCTGATTGAAGGCGGTTGCCAACGCGTCGGCCAGAATCGCAACCGGATCCGCCGAGCCGCAGACGTAGCCGAAAAATCGTGGGTGGCCGTTGCGTCGTCCGAATCGAAGCAACGGATCGCTACAGAGTGCGAGTACTCGTTCTGCGGGAATACCATGCCGAGGAAGGTCTTCGTTGACTAGATCGATGATCTCCTGACCGGTAGTCGGCGCCATCACCGGCTCGTTGTGCTCGACGCCTAGGGCTCGAGTCATCAGCTCGACGAGTTGTTGGCCGAGTTTTCGAAACTCAGTGGCATCCATGTCGAGAGGGGAGGGTGTGGCTGGCATCCTCCGAGTATACCGGGCAGCAGGGGGGCCCTTAAGGCAGCGTTGAGGGATGCCTGCGTCGTTGATACGCTTCTCGAGGTATGTCTCAGAAGAACCTGTCATTTCTGCGATTCGGCGCGTTGGCCTCTCTGTTGGCGCTCGGCTCCTGTGCCGACAATGAAGTGGCTTGGACGGCTGTGAAATACAAGATCCAAACCGACTTTCCTGGGGTCGAGCAGCTGTCGATCGAGGCGTTGAACGATTGGTTGGCGTCCGGCGATCCGCCGCCGCTTTTGCTCGACGTGCGGGAGCAGGAGGAGTACGACGTCAGCCATCTTCCCGGAGCGGTGCAGGTCCATCCCGGTGATCTGGATGTGAGCGTGATCGTCACCGACAAAGACACCCCGATCGTGGCCTACTGTTCGGTCGGGTATCGGTCGTCGCGGTTTGCCCAACGTTTGCGGGAGCAAGGTTACACCCACGTTTCGAATCTTGAAGGATCCATCTTCGAATGGGCCAACAAGGGTTACCCGGTGGTTCGAGACGGTGAAGAAGTAAGAGAAGTCCACCCTTTCAACACGCGGTGGGGACGCCTCCTCGACCAGGAGCTCCGGGCCTATCCTGAAGAATGACGCCCCGAGCCCGCCGCTCGTAGCAATACCCATTGGCTCGCGCCGCCCGCGACGACGGCGCCGAGCAGAATCCAGCCGGCGAGACTGAGCAAGAAGGTATGCTCGAAATAGAAGCCGGTCGCCAGGGTCGGGACCCCTACAGCCCACAGGTAGAAGGTCGCGGCTTGTAGGCGTCGATCCGGCATTTCGTGGGGAGTCGGTGGCGGATCAGGCCCCTCGGTGGCGATCAAGCGAGCGAAGATTGGTAATAGGCGAGCGCTGACGCCGACCACAATCTGAGCCAGGAACCCAACTAAGCCGCAGACTCCGTAAACGGTGGCGAGGCGCAGGGTCTGTTCGGTGGCCGTGGGCGTGAACGCCAGGTAGAGACCGAGACCGGTGGCGACGACCAGATAGCCGAGGGCAAGCCACACCTGAGCGACGCCGTAGTCCGGTCGGATCAAGGCCTTGGGGGCGGGGCGCCGGTGTCGGTTCATCCATCCCAGCCAGCCGAGAAATACACTGATTCCTACCGCGCAGGCGACCGCGGCGACGGGTAGCCACGAGGCCTGAAGGACAAATGAGACGAACAGCCCGACGACACCGATCTCCATCAGCACCGCGCTCACCCACACCCAAGGACCTCGAGGCATGGCTGCGGGCAGCAACATCGGCAGCAAACGGTAACCGGTCGCGAAGACCATCAGGGTTGCCCATCCCAAAGCTGCCAGATGGGCGTGGCCAAACGCGTGAGTGAGGGCGCGTCCAGGCAGAAAAGGGATGTATTTGTTGAGCCCGAGTAGGGTGCCGGCGATCGCTGCCAAGCCGATGTTGGTGAAAGCGAGCCAGAAATGGACACGAACCTCCGGTGGGACCTGTGCCTTTTGCAGCGGGCGCAGCAGCTTCCAACCGACGTGGGCGAACACCAGGGTCAACATCAAGCCGGACCAGGCGACCCCGGAGTATTCCTCGATCCAGAAGTGGCCGATCACACCGGTGCTGCCAAAGAAGAACATCGTGTAAACCCAGTAGTCGAGCTTGCTTGCCGGCATCGGAGTGCGGAGAGCCATCGGCCCGACGAGATGAAGCGCCCCCAGGATCGAGCCGCTGATCCAACCCAGAGTCACCAAATGCACGACGGCGATCATCCGCGGGTGATAAAAGAAGCCGACAACTTTCTGGGGCTCGATCGCGATCTCCGCGAAGGCCGCTATCAGTGAGAGATAAGCTAGGCCGAAGTAGAGTACGGGCAGCAAGCCCGGCAATCGCTGACGCCGCTTGCTGGCGGGAACTCGGGCCGGTGCGGAGGGAACCGTCGCAGCCTCCAGGATCGTTTTCGCGGGGGAGCTCATGGTCGAGAATCATTCTACAGATGTCCACATCGAGATCCTTCAACCGGGCGACCAGGCGCGGCTCGAAGAATTCGTGCGGCCTCACCTCCATTCGTCCTTGTTTTTGGTAAGCAACTCCCGCAAGGCCGGGTTTGCCGATCACGGCCGGCGTCTTGAAGGTACCTACTATGCGGCGATGATTGGCGATCAAATCGTTGGCGTGGCTGCACACTATTGGCAGGGTAACCTGATCCTGCAGGCGCCGCAGGGGATTCAGGTCCTGATCGAAACAGTTCGTGGTGCTGGGGGCCGATCGATTTGTGGCCTGTTCGGGCCTGCCGGGCAGGTGGGTCGCGCCAGAGAGCATTTGGGATGGGGCGATTCTCGGCTCGAATCCATCGAAGGTCTCTACGCGTTACCTCTGGCGGATCTCAAGGTCCCAGAAGCGCTTCTCTCGGGTCGGCTCAGGGGTCGTCGGCTGGCGCCAGGAGATCTGGATCTGGTCTCTGCCTGGCGACGGGACTATCAGTTGGAGCTCCTCGGTGCGGAGGATAACCCAGAGCTTCTGGAGCGTTGCCGGAGTGAGATGCAGAGCTCTCAACAGCGTGGTGACACTTGGGTCTTGGAAGACGAGGGTGAGTTGGTCGCCTCGACATCCTTCAACGCCACCATCGATGAAGCGGTTCAAGTCGGCGGGGTGTGGACGCCGCGTGATTTACGAGGGCGCGGCTATGGCACTGCTGTGGTTGCGGTGTCGTTGCTCGACGCCCGGGCAGAGGGCGTTCCCCAGGCGATTCTCTTTACTGGTGACGACAATATTGGAGCGCAGCGAGCCTACGCCAAGCTTGGCTTTGAGCGCATTGGTGATTATCGGATCATCCTGCAGGGTGGATGATGACCGCCCTGCGGAGATCGAGGTCTCAGAACCGATAACCTGTGCCGAAGCTACTGCTGCCCGACGAAATTTGGCGGCGGGCTCTTGCCAAAAGTCGCTGATCGAGGCATGCTTCAACGACTTATGGGCGCCCTGAATTTCAACACATTGCGGCACGATGCGTCCGCTCCGCGGCTTCGAAGACGCGTTCGGGCGGCGCTCAGGCGCGCACCACGCATCGCTCGCCCCGGAATCTTCGGGCCTCCCTGACTTTCCCAGGTGCTTCTTGTACCTGGACGACACCCGTTGATTTCACCGCGCCGCGCGCCTCGATAGCTCTCCCCTTGGGAGCCTTGGCAGCGCCTCAAAAAGAATAGTCAAGGAGGTCTGAAATGACGACAACAACTAGCTCTCTATTCACCCTCGAGCCCGGCTCGATTCACTCGACTCTCGGTCAGCACATCTTGACCGACGGCTTTCACGTCGCGATTGATCTCGAGAAATCTCACGGCTCCTGGATCCACGACGCGGTCACCGGCCGCGAGATGCTCGACTTTTATTCCTACTTCGCGACCTTACCGGTTGGCCACAATCACCCAGCGTTGCGCGAAGACAAAGCCTTCATGGAGGCTCTCACCCGCGCCGCGATCGCCAACCCTGCCAACTCCGACATTTACACCGGTGAGTTCGCGGCTTTTGTGAAGACGTTTGCCGAGATCGCAAAGCCAGATGAGTTCAAGTACATGTTCTTCATCGCTGGCGGCGCGCTAGCGGTCGAGAACGGCCTCAAGACCGCCTTTGATTGGAAACGTAAGCTCAACCGTTCCACCCGTGGCATCGAGCGTGGCTCGCAGGTCATCCACTTTCGTGAGGCGTTTCACGGCCGCAGTGGCTACACCTTGTCGTTGACCAACACCGATCCGGCAAAAACCGCGGACTTTCCGCTCTTCGACTGGCCGCGAATCCTCAATCCCAAACTCGAATTCCCGGTGACACCGGAGGTCGAGGCCCGGGTGGCGGCAGCCGAGCAGCAAGCGGTGGAGCAAATGGAGCGCGCCTTCGCCGAGAATCCCCACGACATCGCCGCCATCATCATCGAGCCGATTCAGGGCGAGGGTGGAGACAACCACTTTCGACTGGAATTCTTTCAGCAGTTGCGTCGCCTCGCTGACGAGCACGAAGCGTTGCTGATCTTCGACGAAGTGCAAACCGGCTTCGGGCTCACCGGCAAGATGTGGGCCTACCAGCACTATGGTGTGGTGCCGGACATCCTGGTATTCGGGAAGAAGACCCAAGTTTGCGGCATCATGGCTGGCGAACGGGTGGACGTTGTCCCTGACAATGTGTTCCATCAGTCCAGTCGCATAAACTCCACCTGGGGCGGAAACCTGGTGGACATGGTTCGCTGTGCAAAGTATCTGGAGATCGTCGATCAAGATCAGCTGATCGGCCATGCCGCTTGCCAGGGACAACGTTTGCTCGACGGCCTCAACGATCTGGCGTCCCGGTATCCCGTCGCATCGAATCCGCGTGGCCGCGGGCTGTTCACTGCCTTTACGCTGCCCTCCGCGGAGCAACGGGATAGCCTGCGTCAGCGGCTGTGGGACCGTGGCTTGGCGACTCTGACGTCGGGGCCGCAGTCGATTCGTTTCCGGCCGTGCCTGACGGTCAAAGAAGAAGAGATCGATCGCGCTCTCGAAATGATCGACGAAGGGCTGGCGCAGCTCTAGCAGTTGTAGCCGCTGTAGCACATCCACTACGGCCTGCTAGCAGTTTCGTCGATTGCGGGATCTCGGGCGGCGGGCCCTCTGGCTCGCGAGTGTTCGCCGCTCACCGCGTCGGTTCTGCCTCCGTCGCAGCCTGCCACCGTCCGGTTGGTGTAGGATCCAGGCGGGGGTGAGCCAATCCCGGGAGGGATTTGCCAAATGATCGGCCGCTACGACGTCAAATCTGAGCTCGGAAGCAGCAGTTCCGGCACTGTGTATGTGGCGGTTGATCGTCTGACCGGCCGGACCGTAGCGCTGCGACGGGTGGCGGTTGCGCTCGACCAAGATCGCGTCGAAACCTTGGGGAGGTCGTTCGACCGACGTCTGCCGAGCGGCGCCCGCTTGCGCTTGGCGCGTCAATTGCAGCTTATCGCGCCGCTTCGCCATCCCAACCTGGTGGGCATTGTCGACTACGGGTTCGACAGCGAAATGCAGCCGTTCTACACCCAGCGTCTGATCGAGCAGCCGCTAGAGCTGCTGGACGTCGCCCGTGAACAATCGCTATCGGTCCGCCTGGATCTGTTGATTCAGATGTTGCACGGACTCGCCTACCTGCATCGGCATGGCGCGGTGCATGGTGATCTGCGATCACGCACCGTCCTCGTGGACGACGATGGCGCCGTGCGATTGGTCAACTTTGGTTTATCAGCCTTACGCGAGACGGCCGGGGAGCCCGAGGCAGCCTACGTGGCTCCCGAGGTCGCTCGAGGAGGCGCGGCGAGTCGCGCGGCGGATCTTTATGCGGCGGGTGTGCTGGCCCTGCAGGTGTTGGCCAAACGTCCAATGAGCGATCACGAAGTCTGGGAGACCGGGCTTGGGGCGCCAGTGATCTCGACTCGAGATTTTGACGCCAAACTCATCCCGGTGCTCGAGGCGCTGCTGGCGCCGGCTCCGCGCGCGCGCTATCGGGACGCTACGGTCGTGATCGACGATCTCTGTGCCGCGTTAGATGCCGCGCCCCCCGTCGAAACCGCGGCAATCCGCGAAAGTTATCTACAGCGCGCCCGGTTTGTGGGGCGTGAGCCCGAGATGGCC
>JAJCXQ010000694.1 GCA_029263355.1 Acidobacteriota bacterium
CGTTGCCATCGCGGTCGACGTCGGCGACAACCACTTCCTCGTTGAGGGTCACCGACGACAGCGGCTCTTCGTACAACACCACCCCGTCACGGCCGCGGTAGATCCGCAGGTTTGCCTCATCACGGTAGATCACTTCGTACATGCCGTCGCCGTCGAGGTCGAACACCGTTGAGCCGGTCATGTTCGAACTGCCGTCCTGGGTTGCGGTCTGCCATTTCACCGAGCCATCGGGCTCAAAGACCACATACATTGTCGAGCCGGCGACACCAATCTCGGGCTCCGGATCGTCATCGACATTGGCGATGGTCGGCGCCCCACCGGCCTCGTCGCCGCTGCCAGGCAAAGCCACCGGACCCCAGATCAGGGTACCGTCGTGCTCGTGCATGCGCACGTTGCCGCGCGCTACCACCACGATCTCGGGGAAGGGATCGGAATCAAAGTTGCCCACCGCGGGATAACCGTCGTCCATCGCCACTTGCCAGTAGATCGAACCATCGGCACGGTAAGCAGTATTGCCGGTCACTACCTCCTGCATGTCGTCGAGGTCGAGGTCGGCGGCGATCGAAATGGCTCCGGAATCGAAGCTGTCGCGGTTGTCGGCTGACTGATACGCCTGACCGCCGGTGCCTGCCCAGCGCAACGTCCCGTTGTTGTTGAAGACATTGCCGCCGACCAGGATCTCCGGTGAGCCGTCGCCATCGAGATCCGCGATCGTCGGGTTATCGCGATTGGTGAAGGTTGAACCGGTGGGATGGGTCGTGTACGCCGGACTTGTCCACTTGCGCGAGCCGGTGTGGTTGTAGGCAATGATGTGGTTCGAAAAACCCGATAACGGAGGGAACGGTGGCGACGGCGCCGCCACCACGATCTCGGCGATACCATCGTTGTCGATATCACCCGCCGCCATACCCGACAACGAAAAGATCAGAAACTCTGAAACCGGCGGGATGATGTTCCAAATCGGCGCCCCGGTGTCGCCGTGGATTGCCCGCATCCGCATCTGGAAGTTGAACGGATCTTGGTTCACCGTCACGAAGACGATATCCGGGGTATCACCCTCATCGATCCGGCCGTCACTGTTGTCGTCGGTGAGTTGCACCACAATCGGCGTGCCGAACGCCTCGTCTGCCAGCGGGTCGACGATCGGCCCGACGTCACTGGGCCAGTTGAGCTCAACCACCGGATCGAAGTCCCCCACCGTCGGCACCGCCTCGCAGCCCTGCGCCGACGTTGCGACGTTGTTGGTTTCATCGAGCTCGGCGATCACATGGCCGGAGTCGACAAAGGCGAGCAGCGGGACGTTGCGGAACAACACCGCCCCCGAGATCGCCACCTCGACGGTAACCGTCTCACCGGTCAGCACCCCGAGCGTATGTTCGGTCATGCCGAGTAGATTGTCGGCTGCCGTGAACGCACCGTCGCCGTCGAGGTCTTCGAAGATCGAAACCATAAAGGGAGACATCGCGTCGCTGTTGCCGTCGTTCAGCGCGTCGACGCGCGCCAGGCCGGACGCCGTCAAACTTTGTGGGTCAACCGTCACCGACGCCAAATCGACGGTCAGTGCAACCAGATCGGTCTGCTGCACCACTGGCAAGACGTGGACTACGGTATTGTCTGTGGGGTCGATATCGGGTCCGTTGGTACTCTGACCTTCCGCGGTATTGGTCAGCTGTGCGACCCCCGAGCCGACGGTTGGCTCGAGCTGCACTCGGACCGTGCGGGTCACACTCTCTCCCACCGCCAAAGTGAACGCCGGCCAGTCCACGACGCCAGCGACGTTGCGGCCATCATCGGAGGCGGTGAAGAAGATCACCGATTCCGGCAAGGTATCCGTCAGGGTCACGTCGAGGGCGTCTTGCAGACCGTTGTTCGACACTGTGAGGGTGTAGATCACCTCTTCACCTGGCCGAATCTCGCTCAGGCTCGCCGTCTTCTCGACCACCACATCCGGACCACCGCCGATCAAGGTATCGCTGTCGATGGCGCTGTTGTTACCGGGCTCGGGATCGATACCATCCGCGCCGTCGCTGCGTACCGTTGCCTCGTTGTTGATGGTGGTTGTTCCCGCCGGGAACGCCATCGCCACCTCGACGCTGAGGGTGCGGGTCGTCGACGCTCCTGCCGCCAGGTCGAAGGCCGGCCAGCTGATCACGCCATTCGACAGCGTGCCACCGGCGCTCGCTGTCACGAAAGAAGTACCGATCGGCAAAGCGTCTTCGATCACCACACCGGTCGCGTCGATGGTGCTGAGATTTGTGACGGTCAAGAGATAGGTCAGGGAATCGCCGGGCGCCGTGGTTGCAACGCCGTCGTCCTTGGTGATCGAGAGATCGGCGCCCGCGGCTCCCGTCAAATCGAGGCGGGTGTATGTACCGTCGAAGAAGGTTCCGCTTTGCGGCGCCGGTGCACTCTCGATCGTAAAACTGATCGACTGGCCGTCGAGGCCACCTTCGACGCCTGGCGTGGTGACGATGTCGCCCGGAACGTCGAGTCGGTAAACCGACTCGCCGTCGACGGTGAAAGTTGTCGTGACATCAAATTCGATGCCACCCAGCGAGGCGGATACACGGGTGCCGTCGGCAACCGGGTTGCTGTCGACGGTGACGGTGCCGAAAAAACTAGAGGGACGAGGATCGGGATCCTGGGCAACGGCCATCAAGCTTGCAGCCAATACCAAACCGGCCAGGATCGAGTAGCGAAAGAAACCGCTCATTGTCATCGTTCCTTCTTACAAACAGTGCTTACATTCGCCGATTGAACCCAAGCGAGCGTCGTAACGCACCATAAGCCTTGACCCATCGCGGGACTGGGAGATTGCGAGCCTGCATGAGGTCATCGATACAAACATCCGCTCCATCGATCAGAACACCTTCCAGATCGGCGCCAGTGAAGTCGGGACCACCCAGAATCACCGCACCTCGCAGATCAGCTCCTACCAAACTGGCTTGGGAAAAATTGGATCCGCTGAGATCGACGTTCCGCAGAGACACACCCTCGAGATTGGCCCGCGAGAAATCACAATCCACCAGACACGACTCATCCAGAATCGCTCGGGACAAGTCAGCTCTTTT
>JAJCXQ010000695.1 GCA_029263355.1 Acidobacteriota bacterium
CAAAGTAGACGTCATCATCCGGCACGGCATCTGGGAAGTCAGTGAACAGCGGGACATAATCCACATCGCCGCCTCGCAGCTTCTTCACAGTCTCCACCACGTCTTGGTAGTCGAGAAAGAAGGTATCGGAGGCCTTGTCGAAGACCTCGGGATTGATGACCCGCACGCCCATCTTGGCGAGCTCAGTGAGGGCCACGAGCTTGTGCTTCGTGGAGACTCCGTCACCTTTCGGGACGGCAACGATGTGGAGTCTTCGGATGGCTAGCTTCTTCATGTAAATCACCTCGTGCATCAACCTACAGCAAGAGGTGTGCCAGGGCGCCAATCCGCGGCAAACCAGTGCCTAGCCTGGATCTTGCTGCAAACCCGACGTGCCGTGGCTAGCCGGAAATATATCGATTTATCCGCTCGTATCGTCACCAGATCTCTAGCGGCCCCAATCCACGCCCTCGAAAGCCCAATTCTCGACCATCCACTCACCCAGTAGACGCGCCCTCAGCTCATTACCCTGGCGGGTGAAATGGTAACCATCGGTATATAGCCCCTCCTGCGCGGGAACATGGCCCGCGAGATCAAACCCTGGGACTCCGAACACGGACGCGACGTCCAACGTCACCCGGTTCGACTCTGCAATCGCCTCCCCGATCTCCGCTAAAGCAATCGGCGATTTCCCCTGCCAATCCGGGTGATACGGAAACGTCGTCAACACCACACCAACCTCCTGCACATCGGCGACCGCGACGAGGTTCTCGAGGTTGCGACGAAAATAGACTGGTGGATTCCGTTGCAAGATTTCGCGGATCGACGCTTCGTCGAACGGCGCGGTCGGATAGGTTCCGGCCATCACTTGGGCATGGAGCAGGGTGGTGCGATGCGACTCCGGAATCAGGCCAAAGACACGTTGCAGGGAGCTGTGGGGCAATACCCAACCGAGCCGTACAGCCAGGGTGCGCAGTGCCGCGGAATGCTCAATTAGCGACGGCATCGGCGCTAGACCTTGGACGCCGGCCGAGCCCGAGTTATCGCCACGATAGGCGGTGGGCGGCCACACCAGGCGGGCGTGGACGTCATTGATGGCATGTTGAACGATCAACAAATCCGGTTCGAGATCGAGAACACGCAGTTCGAGGTTGATCAACGACTCGAGGGAGCTATAACCCGGCACTCCAGCGTTGATGACCTCCACCTTCGGCCATCCCGCAGCCTTCAAGAGAATCTGCAGCAAGGCTGGATACGCCTCCGCCGGATCTTCGACCGACGACGAGTAGGTGGTTGAACCCCCGAGGCAGACGATGCGATAGACGCCTTCAGGCTTGGGCACCATGATCTCGTCACCGCGAAAGCCCAAGGCATTGTGTCGATTGCGACCGCTGCGATAGTTCGGTGTCGTGACGTATCCAAGATGCCGATGGGGTGTCAGCTTGCGGCTCTCTTCCGGCCGCTCTTCAATCTGGTCGACGGAGGCGTAGGCCTGAAACTGATCCGCGGTCGCGCCGTAGCGCAGCCACAGCCGGGCCGAGATCTCGAGCACTGTAAACGCTGAGACGGCTGCAAAGACGAGAAGGCCGAACCGGGCAAAAAAGGACGGGATTCCAGACCCCGTCACAACGACTCCAAAGGCCCCAGATTTAGAGTACAGACACAGCGGCGACAAATCGGATCGCGCTCGACATCGAGTTCGCTGCGGAAACGGACCGCGGCCGGCGAGTCGAGGATGTCAGCCAAGGGTTGATCGCGGATGTTGCCAAGGGCAGCATGAAAGAAGCACGGACGAACGGTGCCGTCAGCCTCGATGACCGTCGAGACCCACGGGGCATTACATACCGTCTTCGGAAACTCGGCCGCGCCGTGCAAGGCTTGGTAATAACTGACGATGCGGCGCAGCTTGTCCGGACGCTCGACGATGAAGCCGCTTTCGAAATCGGCGGCACGCTCGGCGATCACCGTCTCGACAAGGCGCTCGAGCTCGTCGGCTTCCTGCGGATCGAGCGCAACTTCATCGGCCCGCTCTGGTTCCCAGCCACCGGGACGGTTGAAGGCTTCGCTGGAAGTGTCCGCGGCGAGGAACGAAATGCTGGCGAGGCCAACCTCATGGGCGGCGTCAATGATGTTGGGCAAGTCTCGAAAGTTGAGCCGATGCAACACACAACGGCCAGTGACCCGTAGCGCCGGCTCGGCGGCCTGGAACGTCGGATCGACAGTCTGCCCTGCTTCGCCGTGCAACGCTGCCACGCCCTCCGCCAGCTGATCGAAGGCCCGCGGCACTCGACGAATCGCGTCGTGGACCTCCCGCGAGCCGTCCAAGGAGACGATCACTTCGTCGCACCAACGAGTGATCTCCGACCTCCAGCGCCCGAGCAGCAGCCCGGTCGACAGCAGGGTGATCTTGACCTCGAGCTCTTTCAGCAGCTCACACAGCGTCCAGAGGTTGGAATGCATCAACGCCTCCCCCCCGGACAGCACCACCCATCGCACATTTAGACGACGCAAGGTTTCGACGTGCGGCGCCAGGTCCTCACAACTCAGCTCCTGGCGATTGCGATTGCCTTTCCAGATATCGCACATCACACACCGACAGTTGCAACGGCTGTGGGGCATCAGCACCACCACCGGCAAGCTGTGGATACGATGGGTGCGGAGTGTCAGCTGGCGTTTGGCGAGATCGATCAGCGTCATTGCAGGTCTGCGTCCAAAAAAGTTGCATCCATTGAGGTCTGGCCGAGAAACAATCGCATCGAAGGCCGGGCGCGTTTCAGGATAGATCAACACCGCACCGAAAACAAAGCTCGTGACGCACGTATACTCCCGCCGCGATGAGTGCACCCGAGCTAACGGTCGTCATGCCGGCTTACAACGAAGAGGAGGCGATCGAAGGCGTCGTCACGGACTGGCTGCAAACCCTTGACGAGCTCGCCATCGATTATCAGCTTTGGATCTACGACGATGGCTCACGAGATCGCACCCTCGAGATCTCGAAACGTCTGGCGGCGACCGCCGACCGCTTACAGGTCATCGGCCAATCCAACCTTGGCCACGGTCCGACGGTGCTTCGCGGTTACCACGAGGCCAAAAGCGACTGGGTCTTCCAAATCGACAGTGACGGCGAGATCGGTTCAGAGGCCTTCACGGAGCTATGGAGCCGGCGTCAAGACTTCGACTTCCTCCTCGGTGCTCGACAGGGCAGACAAGCGCCCTGGCCTCGGCGCGCCATGACCGCAGTCGCTTGCTGGACGACCCGATGGTTTCAGAAACCACCTTGGAGGAAAACGACGATCCGTGACGCCAACGTCCCCTATCGGCTGATGCGTCGTGAACCTCTCTTGCCGCTTTTGGGCTATATCCGGCCCGACACCTTTGCCCCGAATGTCGCCCTTTCGGGACTCGCCGCAGGCACCGGGCTCAGGATCTGTGAGATGCCGGTTGCGAGCCGAGAACGCGCTGGCGGGCAACCCTCGCTGCGGCCTTCAGCGCTGCTGCCGGCCGCTGTCCGCTCGTTGCTCCAGACCGCCACCGCCGCGTGGTACTTTCACCAGCGACACGTTCACCAGCGACACGTTCAGCAGTGACACGTTCAGCAGTGACACGGTCAGCAGTGACACGTTCACCAGCGACACGTTCAGCAGTGACACGTTCACGTTCGGCACTCTCACCGACGACGCTAACGCTTCAGTCTCCTGACCAGGACATTGGCT
>JAJCXQ010000696.1 GCA_029263355.1 Acidobacteriota bacterium
GGCGGTGGTGAAGACGTAAGCATTAAAATTCAGTCAATCTTCCTAATAAAGCGCAATGGACGCTTCCAGAGCCAAACGTTTAATTCGCCACCAAAGGTGGCGAGTCTGGTATATATAAAAATATTCCGAAACTTTAGATCATTTTTAACTTTAGATCACTTTAGTCACTCTAATTTCGTAATCGTAACCCATTAATATATAAGACTTTCTACTCATTCTGAGAGATAAATTCTCAGAATTACGGTGTAAGAATCTAACTATCGCAACACTTTAGAATTGTCTAATAAAGCGCTTTTCATCCGCGAAATCAACATGTTTTTGTAAAGCTTGGCTCATAATTGGAGCTTTTATTTTAATGTAATAATTTTAATCGCAACTATTTACGGAGCTTTATAAGATTTTACATTGATCCTGCGAGCTAATACAACAATGCAGTGAAAAAATATTTTTATATAAATATGTTGATTTTTGACTCAAAATTTGTTTAGTTATTCACTAATCAATTTATAAATGTCGCCTTAATTTGGCTATTTTAAAAATCCGCGCTCTTCCCCCCTCCCAGCAATGGGGCGCTGATTAAAGCTTTATTTGTTCAGGCGCTCTTATCAATTTATAATTGATACATAAATTAAGCTATTTTAAATACCCCCTCCCTCCCCCCTCCCAAAAAGGGAAGCGGCATTTAGCTTTTTAAACTCATTTATAGTTATCCCCTTTGAGGATAACAATGAGGGCCTACGCAACAATATTTATTATCTTTTCTAAAAGGAGACGGGAAATGGGAAATATTTTCGGCAAAAAAAACGGTATTTTATTATTAGCTCTGTTTTTTTCATTTAGCATGATCTACGCCGCAATGGTTAATGTGGCGACCGCCGACACCTCGGCTACAGACCCGATAGTTGTTTTTACAAAGACGGTTCAATTGCCTGCCGGCACCAGCACGCATGCCACACTGAACTCCCCTATCAGGATTAACATTGACGACGCTAACGACCTTCTGGAAGGCGGTAAAATTGAGATAACATCTCCGGCCGGCACAAAATGGAATATTGCTCCAAACACGGGAACAGTTAGCGTTTATACAGGGACGCAGACAGCTGAAAATATTTTTACATCTTCTCTTGAATCAGACGGCACATTAAAATCAGGCGTTCTATCCTCAAACGACACAATTATATCCCTCTCAATTGACACGGCAGCCACAAACACAACCGATGCTATTGATATAGGAACCACTTCAGCGTTTCTCGCGCTTGCTCCTACCGACGCGACAAAAAAAGGCAATACACAAGCGCTGAATAACAAAATTACAGTGGCAATTACCGGAGTTTCAGACGCGCAGACAGGCGATATTGACATACTTGCCAATCCTGAAATCATTTCGGCCACACAGGTAAGCGACGTTGAGACGGATATTGTGATGAACACCGAGATCTCAGACATTACGGGAACCGAATTTGCAGTAGGCAACCTGGCGGACGGATCAGGAACGCTAACTTCAGGCGTAAGCGCAGCATTGGACTCATCAGATAAGACAAAGGTTAAAATTACTCACGGCAGCCTCGATTTTGACAAGGCGCCCATAGCAAAGATTAATGACGGGGCAACTTCAACAGTGTCAAACAGAAACGGAACCGCTGCTTTGGCCCTGCACAACAAACCGTTTCCTGTAAAAAAAGAAAACGCCGCTCTTAGTTCCATTGCAATCACAAGCACAACTGCCGGCGCAAGGGCTGAAGCGGGCGCAAACTCGCTGTCGTCAAATCAAACTCAATTAAAAGTTGGCGGCGTCTCGGGCCAACAGTTTAAATTTTATTTTGCCAAGTCAGACGACACCGACGCGCAACCGCTTGGCACAACAGGCACTACAACACCAACATCGGGAACGGACAGCGCAATATCCGTTAAAATAAGCGGCGCGGTCGTAAACAGGGAGGACAACTCAGGCTCAAGAGTAACGGCAAACAGCAATAACGACAACAATGACGATATGCGCAACATAGACATATTTGTGGTTGAAGGCGCAAACGCCGGGGATGAAACAGTAATTGACGTCACTTTCGGCAAAGAGAACGATCCATTTACGCAAACAGGCGACCGAGACGGCCTTGCCGCCACATTGCCCGGCGCGACAACTATAAATATAGGCGTAGAAACTAACATAAAGGCTATAGCCAGCGTAGACAATTTCCAGACATCTGTATCATCTTTAGATCTGAAAATTGATAAAAAAGGCCCTTCGGTTATTACAACAGGCGACGATAAACCAGTGGCAACATCCAGAAAAAACCTCGCTATTAAGATGAATGAGGCTCTGAACTCCTCCACCTCAACTAAAAATGAGTTCTGGAAGGTGTTTGTTGAAAATGAATCGGCATCCGACAACGCAACGGCGCTTGATAAAAACGACACAAATATGGAAGTGGAGTCGGTGTCCCTCGACACCACCGACAATAGCAAGGTTGTAATAAACTTAAAAGAGCTGGCCGAAACCGAGAAACCTATCTATATACTTACAAACTATTTCGGCACGCCGACCGACTCGGTTGAGGACATATATCACAATCCGGTATTTGGAACCACAACAATCGCGGCTTACGGCACAAGCAGTATTGGGTCATCTGAAACGGGAGTGGCGATAAACGGCGCCGTTGTCGGCGATAGCGGCAGCGCCGGACTGGGATACGTCCAGATAGCGGAAATAAAGGAAGGCGCCCCGGTGGCGGGCAAAACCGCGACTTCAGTTGCCGCTTTGCCGGTAACTACAGGCAACAAGGCGGTTTCAAACAATGACGGCCTTCTCTCTGTTGAAATAATAGCTGAAATAGGCATTGCCTCGTCAAACATCCATATTCAGGCGTTTGACGCTCGAACCGGATTTAATAAACCTCAAAGCAACCAACGAACAGGCGCAACACTCTCAACCGACACCGGCGGGATTAACATTACGGAATCACAGTCTGGGGTATACACTGGAACGTTAAAATTGTTTGACGTGCTTGAAGCTGAAAATATTCAGGTGTGGGTTGTGGTTGATACAACAACCAACGCCACTGCCCCGGTAAGCGAATCTGATTGGTCGGAAGCCTTAAAGTCATCGGAGGTTCCGGTTGACAATGTGGCGCCGGTATTATCTTCGGCCCAGTTTGTGGTTAATGACAAGACTGTCAAAGTTCGCTTCAGCAAAGCCATGAACTCTCCAAAACTGGCGGACAGCAGCCTCTTCCCTACAATAACAAACAAGACCAGCGGTGGGTCGGCTTTTGACATAACGGCGGTGACGGGCATAAGCGCCGATCAGAGAGAGGTGTCATACATTCTATTACAGGCGATTGACACAAACAGCCCTGACACTTTTCTAATAGATTTTGATAAAAATTCATCAGGCACAATATTAACCGACACCGCCGGCAACCCATTGCCGGACAATGACGTAGTCGATGAAGATCAGGCTGAATTTACAACAGGAACCGTGCTGGAAATATGCAATAACGGCCTTGACGATGACAACAATGGACTGGTTGATTGCGAGGATGTTGACGCATGCGCGACAGACCTTGATTGCATTATAATAGGGCCGACTGCAACTGAAACGGCAACAGCCACCGAGACTGCAACAGAGACGGCAACTGAAACTGAAACTGCAACAGAGACGGCAACTGAAACCGAAACAGCCACCGAAACCGAAACAGCGACGGAAACAGCAACACCAACGCCGATTCCAGGCGCAAAAGCCGACCTGTTTATAAGCAGCCTGGCAAGCCCAAATCCGGTTAGATTAGGCTCTAAACTGATTTACACCGTGGTTGTAAACAACAATGGGCCTAATACGGCCAGAAGCGTGCGAGTAATAGATACCCTGCCGCCTGATGTAACGTTTAACACAGCCTCTACCGGCTGCAGCGGAGCTGAAGGCATTGTTGACTGCAATTTTGGAACAATTATAAACGGCAAGACAAAATCCGCGCGCATAACCGTCACTCCAAAGAAAGAGGGCGTATTTATTAACACTGCCGAGGTCTCAGCCGCGGAAACAGACCCGGATCCATCAAACAACACGGCAAGATCTGAAGTTATTGTAAAAAAACGCGATCCAAAAATCGCCGATCTTGAGGTCAAAATGACAGGCTCCCCAACCCCGGCCAAAGTCGGCGGCAAACTTACTTATATAGTAACGGTTACAAATAACGGGCCAAGTATCGCAAGCGAAGTAAAATTGATTGATTTATTGCCTGAAACAGTCACATTTAATTCCGCGCCCGGATGCCGCGAATTAGGCGGAACCGTTGAATGCGATTTAGGGGCGATTGCGTCAAGGCGCAAAGCTTCAGTGGCAATAACCGTTACGCCGGACGAGGCAGGGACAATTGTTAATACCGCAAGCGTGTCAAGCAACCAAACAGACACTAAACTTAACAATAACGAAACTTCGTTTAGCGCGACTGTAAATGAAGAGGATCCAAAAATTGTTAACCTTACGGTAAGCAAAGCACCTGAAAAAAACCCAACCACGGCAGGCAAAGAGCTTGAGTACCTGATAACAATCAGCAACGAAGGCCCTTCAGACGCGACCGGGGTTAAACTTACCGATATACTGCCGCCGGCGGTGACTGTAAATCAGGTTTCACAGGGATGCAGCCAGGCCGAAGGCATCATTGAATGCAACATTGGAACAATAAGGGCAGGCAAAAAAGAGACGGTTATTATGGTCATGACGCATGACGACGCCGGCGTGTTTGTGAACACGGCGCAAGTGTCAAGCAATGAAACAGACTCTAACCTCTCCGACAATGAAGCAAAGGCCGAAGTCATTGTAAACAGCGGCGTAAGATCAAGCGTTGTTGACCTGGCGGTTAGAGCGGCGGGTTCCCCAAACCCGGTTCGAGTCGGTGAAAAACTTGATTATAAAATAGTCGTTTCCAATATTGGCGCAAACAACGCAACCGGCATTAATCTGATAGATATCCTTCCGGAGGAAGTCACATTCTCATCCGCTTCAGCCGGATGCTCGGAGTTTGCAGGCGTAGTTGAATGCAACCTTGGCGCAATTGCAGTAGGCCGAAGAAAGGTTGTAACCATATCGGTAAGGCCGAAAACAGAGGGCACAATAATAAACTCAGCGCAGGTTATAAGCGACGGCACGGACGCGGACCTGTCCGACAACAGGGTTGAGACCGATGTTACGGTAACCCAAAACCCGAGGCTGTTTGTAAATCTGTCTGTGGCAAAGATACCTGAAGCAAACCTAGTTAAAGTGGGCAGAAATTTAACTTACACTATACTTGTCGGCAACAACGGGCCAAACATTGCCACCGGTGTTGAACTGACCGACGCATTGCCTGACAAAACAAGTTTCATATCCGCCTCGCCGTTTTGCAATGAACAAAACGGAGTTGTAAGCTGCAATATAGGCACATTGGTTGCCGGAACAAGCAAAACCGCGCAAATTACATTGACCCCTCTTGAAGAGGGCCAAATACTTAACACGGTCGAGGTTACAAGCAACGAAAAAGACGCTAATCTTAGCGATAACAAATCAACTGCCGACGTTGTTGCAAGCCAGGGCGGCAATAGAGCAAAGCTTGTTGTAAGCTTTGATAAAGACCCTGTAAATGAAGGCATATTCGGCTGGACATACAAGGTTTTCCTTGCCGAGATCAACGGCGTAGACGTATCAGTCAACCGGCTCCTCATAGTTCGCCCGGACGGCGTTATCATTGAGCACGGCAGAGACACATTTGCTCAAATGTTCAGCCATTGCGGTCGCGTGCCAAACGGCATAGTCCCTGCGTTTGGCTCCGCCTGCCATATAGCCTTTACACCAAATACTGATCTGCCCGGCAAATATATATGGATCTTTACCGGCAAAGACCTCAAAGGCAGAAACACGGCAACATTCGGCGCGGTAAACCTGCCGGACACCTTTACCCCGCCTGAATTTTAAGAAGTAAACATGGGCTGTTTCGTTCAAAGTTGCGCCTTGAACGAAACAGCGTTAACAATATTTTTGTTGGTTCAAAGTCACCGACTTGAACTATGCCGGCGTAAACAAGACTCTGTATTGCAATCAAATTTGCAACAGAGTTGCTTTATTACATCCTAACCAAACTCTCCACCATTGAATCGCAACCAAACTCCGGTTTGGTTACGCAATAGCCTGATAAATAACCACTTAGCAGCTTGCCTCCTCTAGCGAGAATTATCCTCAAAGGAGAGAAACACCGGTTTCCCGATTCAAGCGCCGGAGCTGCCTGCTTCCATCTTTCGCATTAACGCATCAGCCAATCGTCTATACGTTACATTCTTTGCGCTCTATATTTTGCGCTACGCGCAACACAGCCTTTCCAATAAAAACAATTTTTGTAACAATTTAGTTGTTTGAAAAATGTGCCGGCTAAAATTTGTTGCTATGGCGCTAATAGGTGCGTAATGCCTTTTGATACTGGATGCTAGATGCTTGATACTAGATTGTTGGTTTCATTTCTTTGAAATGAGCAAATTTAAAATCATACCGACATCCGGCATCTAGAAACCAGCATCCAGTATCCATGCCATAAGGTATTTATAGCCGCTTTCTTATTATTTAGACTTTAAAATTTTCAAAATTCTAAACTGATACCAATTTTTA
>JAJCXQ010000697.1 GCA_029263355.1 Acidobacteriota bacterium
CACCAGGCTGGCAATGGTACGGCGGAGATTTTCCATCATCGACCGCATCGCGCTGAGAAGCTGGCCGGCCTCACCACTCGCTTGCGCAGCGTCAACGCTGATTTCCTCGTCGAGATGGCCGGCCGCCAAACGATCGGCAACCGACACCGCGAGGCGAATCGGCCGAGCTACCGACTCTGCGACAAGCCAGGCCAACACCAGCGCCAGGATCGTCGCCGGCAGAGCGAGTATGGCAAGCTGCCTGCGCTGACGTTTCAGCGGCGCAAAAATGGTTCTCGTCGGATAAGTCAACGTAACCGTCCAGCCCAGGTTCGGATAACGCAGATGACCACTGCCGCCGACGGAGGTTCGCAGACGTTGCTCGCCGTTGATGGTCTCGATCAAGAATTGCTTTGGCGAGCCCAGCGCAAGTGGTTTCGAAGGTTTCCCCCCAGAATCTGTTGACGGGCTCGAGGCAGCGGTGTTCGGCGTTCTCGAGAATTCGGGGTACAACAAGGCACCTCGGTCGTCATGCAACTCCAGCCGGCCTTCCTCCTGAGTAATCGAGGACTCGAATCTCGCTAGGATCCGGTAGATCTCTTCGATATTGAGTACCGCCTTGAGAACACCGAGGAACTCGCCGGAGGGGGACGAGACACGCAGCGAGAAGTCGACCGAGCGCACCCCGGAACTAGCATCGTAGTCGACATGGCTGACCCAGGTACCCTCGCTACGCCCCGCCGACCACCACGTTTCGTCATCCTGTCGATAGTCCGACGTGATGTCTGTCTGGGCGACATTGGTGCCGAATCGGTTGGTGACAAAGATCTCACCGAAGACCGCGTACCCCAGCTCGCCTTCGAGAAAACTCAGCCTTCGAAGCAGTAGTTGGGAAACCGGATCGGCCGCCACCTCCGCCATCACTGCAGGTTGATCGGTCTGGTTGTCGGCCAGCCACGCCTGCCACTGCCGGTCCTGGCTGGCGATCAGATCGTCGATCTGCGCTGTCGACCCAAGAGCCTCGAACTGAAGGTTCGACTGTGCCAGCCGAGTCGCGATCTCAGTCGAAGCCGCCAAAGCTCGCGCCTGCTCGAGACGACTGTAGACCCCCTGCTCGAGCTGCTCCAGAATGGAGCGAGCCAAGCCAGTGGATCGCTCACCGATCTGCAGACGCAAACCGCTTTCGAGCTGGCGCAGCCCCATAGCCCCGGCGATCAACAAGATCGTAACGAGGAGCAAGAAGCCAACGAAAAGTCTGGTCCGGATCGACATGGGTAATGGCCCTGCTTGCCATTCTACCCAACCCCTTCCTCCCAGCCCCTCGACAACGAGGATGGCCAGTAGATTCAACCCTCCTATGCTTCGCGACCGCCTTTGAGTCGGTCCTGCAAGGCTTCGAGCTCGTCCCACTCGCCTTTGGCGGCGAGATCACTCTGACGCGGCCAGGACCCCGGATCATGCATCCGGAAACGCGGTCCGGCCTCGTCGAGCACCGACCGTAGGAACGAGACTTCCGACGTCGCCAATTGGGCCCATGTCTTGACTCCTTTGGCGTTGAGCAGGCTTTCGATCTTCGGACCGATGCCTTCGATCTTTTTGAGATCGTCCTTCGCCGAGGCCACAGGGCCTGCAACTGGAACACCAGCTGCGACAACCAGTTCCGATCGGCCCGCTACCGGATCTTCTGCCGGCGAGCCAAGATCGGCCAAGCCAACGGAGGGCACAGACGCCTCAGTCGCCACAGGGGCCATGTCCGACGTCGCAGGTTGACTCCGGAAGGTTTCAAGATCCTTTTGGCAAGCCGCGAGTTGCTCATTCAATGAGGTCCGCTCCTCGCCAAAACGATCTCGTTCCTTGCGGCAGGATTCGAGCTCGTTGCGGCATTCGTCGTGCCGCCGCTGCCCACGGTCCTCGATCTCTTGCATCTTCTCCTGCAATCCCCGCCGACCCAGCCACCAACCGAACAACACGCCCAGCAAGAAGGCAATCAGTAAGCACAAAAACATCTGCATCATCAAGTAAGTCATTGCGGAGCCTCCAGCACGTGAAATTCGATCCTGCGGTTCTTCTGTCGGCCTTCCGGCGCGTCGTTGTCGGCGATCGGGCGTGTTGCGCCGTAACCTTCGGTGTTAAAGCGCTCCGTAGGCAGGCCCCTGCCGACCAGATAGTCGCGAGCGGCTTGGGCTCGGAGCTTGCTGAGTTCCAAGTTGTACGCCGCACGGCCGGTGAGGTCAGAATGGCCAGAGATCGCAATGCGGGTCTCTGGATGCGCCGCTAGCAATAGATAAATCTCGTCGAGGACTGCGCGCCCGCGGGTGGTCAGCTCATCGCTGTTGGTCGCGAACTCGACGTTTCCGTTGCGCAGTACCGTGTCGAGGGACGTTTGCAGTTCGCTGGCAGACCCTGGGTCGCTACCCGCCCCTGAATCGCTACTCGACGCTGGGTCAATACTCGACGCTGGATCCCTACCCGACCCGGGATCGCTACCCGACCCGGGATCACCACCAGAACCAGTATCGACAGATCCGGGATCGTCATCAGATCTCACTAACTGAGAGGTTGACGCACCAGCGGCGCCACCTGAGCCCGAGAGGCTATCGAGCGTCAAACGATTGTCGACGACACGAATACCGCGCACCTCGGCAACGAGCTTGCCAGCACGGTCTCGCGCAGCCTCGGATTTCGCGGCGCCAACCAGGATTGCGTCACGTCCATCAACCGCCAGTATCGCGGGGTCCAGCCCAGCGGCCACCAACTGCTGCCGGCCCCGTTCGATCAGATCAGCTTCGAGCTGTGGTCCATGGCACTGCAAACAAAGTAGGCACAACACCACCAGCCCGATCAAACTCAGGACCGGCATGAGGATTCTCTGCATGAAATCTGCCCCCTTCTCGAGAAGACACAATAGAACGAAGCGAAACTGACCACGAATTCGACTCGTGGCACGCGTCGACTCGTCGTACGCGTTTGACCTCGTCAACATTTGACGACATGAGTTCAGTGATTCATACGATTGTAACAACTCCTACGACACCCTCGGAAAAAGCGATTGGTACTCATGAGTCGTCGCATAATGGGCCTCGTGACACCACGCATCGCGAGATACGCTCAACGAAACAATGCTTGCGTCTGCCCAAGGAGCTCAAGATGCGATCTACCGAAACCGAGATTCTGCCCAGTGCCTGCCCCCTCGATTGCCCCGACACCTGCAGTCTGGAGGTCACCGTCACCGACGGCAGAGTCGAAAAGCTGGAGGGCACGCGGCTCAACCCACTGACCGCCGACTTCATTTGCTCCAAGGTCCGACGCTTTGGCAGACACCTCTATGGTGACGAGCGGCTGCGCTACCCCATGGTGCGCCGGGGGCCAAAAGGCAGCGGTGAGTTCGAGCGCATCGATTGGGATTCAGCGCTCGACTTGATCGCAGAAAACCTGCGCGATACCCGCGATCAACACGGTGGCGAGGCGATCTTGCCATTGTGCTACGGAGGCTCGAATGGCTATCTCACCCAGGACACCACCGACGCACGGCTGTTCCGTCGTCTCGAATCTTCGCGGTTGGCGCGCACCGTCTGTGCGGCCGCCACGAGCCGTGCCGTCGCCGGGCTCTACGGCAAGATGCCGGGGGTAGCCTTCGAGGACTACCTCCACGCCCGCTTGATCGTAATCTGGGGGGCCAATCCCTCTGCCGCTGGCATTCATCTGGTGCCGATCATCCAGCAGGCCCAAAAGAACGGCGCCAAGTTGGTCGTCGTAGATCCTCGACGCACACCGTTGGCAAAAAAAGCGGACCTGCATCTGGCGCCGCACCCTGGCACCGACCTGCCGGTGGCTCTCAGCCTCATCCGCTGGCTGTTCGAATCCGGCGCCGCCGATCTCGATTTCCTGGCCGAACATGCCTCTGGCAGCGATGAGTTGCAGCGCCGGGCAGCGCCATGGACCTTCGAGCGCGCCGCTGAAACCTCGGGGGTGGCGGTGACTGATCTAGAGGCCCTCGCCCGACTTTATTCCGCAACCGATCCCGCCGTAATCCGTTGTGGCTGGGGGCCAGAGCGCAATCGAAACGGCGGTTCAGCGATCGCCGCCATTCTGGCGCTGCCAGCGGTCGCCGGTAAGTTCCGACGCCACGGAGGTGGCTACACCCTCTCCAACTCTGGCGCCTGGCGACTCAACTCGGCGGCCCTTGCCGGCGTTGACGAGCCAACCACTCGCCTGGTCAACATGAACCACGTCGGCGAGATGCTGTTGCGCGGTGAGCCCCTGATCCACCACCTCTTCGTCTACAACGCCAATCCCCTCGCCACCCTGCCGGAACAGGAGAAGGTGCGCGCCGGGCTGTCGCGTGAAGATCTGTTCACCGTCGTGTTCGACCAAGTCATGACCGACACCGCACGTTATGCGGATGTTGTGCTGCCGGCGACGACGTTCCTGGAACACCATGAAATGCGACGCGGTTACGGCACCTTCGCATTAATCGAAGCTCAGCCGGTGATCGCGCCGGTCGGTGAATCGAAACCGAACTACCAAGTGTTCAGCGAGCTGTGCCATCGTCTCGAGTTGGCCCGCGAGGGTGATCCGGAATCACCGCAGGAGCTAGTGGCGGGCCTGTTGGCCCAAAGCGAACGTGGCGACGAATTACGCGCCGCCCTCGACGATCCCGGGATCGCGTTCCCCGAAACCGGTCAGACCCCGGTACAGTTTGTCGACCTCTTTCCTGGCACTGCCGACGGCAAGATCCACCTGGTGCCGGAAGCCCTCGATCGCGAAGCGCCGCAAGGACTCTACACCTATCAAGATGATCCCGGCAGCGCCCAGGCGCCACTGGCGCTCATCTCTCCCTCAACCAGCCGCACCGTCAGCTCAACCTTCGGCCAGCTGGTGCGTCAGCAGGTTGCGGTCGAAATGAATCCCATTGATGCCACCGCTCGCGGTCTGAGCAGCGGCGACAAGGTGCGGGTATTCAACACCTCCGGCGAGGTCGAATGTAAGCTGCGGGTAAGCCAAGATCTGCAGCCTGGCGTCGCCATGATGCCCAAAGGCCTGTGGTCTCACAACACCCTGAACGGCGCCACCCCCAACGCTCTTGCTCCCGACACCCTCACCGACCTGGCCGGCGGCGCCTGCTTCAACGACGCGCGGGTTGAAATCGAGGCGTTGTGAGCTCAGGCCGACACAAGGTCGGCCCCTACGGGATCGGGCGGCTCGGCATTCTGTTCGTTACCAATCGCATGAGCGACGGTCTTGACCTCGTGGAAGAAGACTTCGAGGTCGGCCTCGGTGAGGTCTGAAT
>JAJCXQ010000698.1 GCA_029263355.1 Acidobacteriota bacterium
GTGGAATGCCAAAGCCGACTACGAAGGCCGCAAGCGCGCCGCCGCGCAAGCCGCCGCACGGGGCGAAACCGACGGCGGCAGCGTCGCCGAGATAGAGCCGAACGATTCGTTGGCGACCGCGCAGGTGATCTCCGGCTTCGGCACCGGCGCTGGTGACGACGCGTCGATCGACGTGACGGGTACCGTTGACGCTGGCGGCGATATCGACTGTTTCGAGATCGACCTCGAGATCGGTGACACGCTCGGCGTTGCGCAATCGGGCAGTCCCGGCCTGGTCGAGATCTTCGAGCCTGGCGGTGAGCTCAATATGGGCTCGACCAGAGACGCGTCATTTCTCTATCCGGCCTCGAGCCCGCTGCCGGGTGGCGGCAACGTCGCCGATCACGTCACCTATGTCGACGGTGGCCATTTTGTGTGCGCACCGGCTCGGGGGCCTACACCTTGCAGCTGGTAGCCGCTCGCTCGGTGCTGGCGGCCGGCGGCATCCAGACGCTTTTCATCGACTTCGACGGCGCGATGATCGATTCGGGGATCTTTGGTGGCCCCCCGGGTATACGGACGCTGTCACCGCTATCGACCTTTCTGGCGGGTTGGGGCTTGGGCCCTGGCGATGAGAGCGCCGTGATCGACTCCATTCTGGCGTCGGTCGACGAGACCATCACCGCGGATTTGGCGATGGCGTCGAATCCGGCTTTCGGCGTCGAGATCCTCAACAGTCGCGACCATGCCGATCCCTTCGGCCAGACCAACGTCAGCCGGCTGATCGTCGGTGGCACCATCGCAGAGTTCCAGATCAGCACGATCGGCATCGCTCAGACGATCGATCCGGGTAACTTCGGGACCGAAGAATCGGCGGTGATCTTGCTTGATCTATTGAGTGACGCGGGCGGCGGTCCGAACTCCCTCAATCAGTTCGGCGTCGGCGGTGGCGCAACCCAGATCGATCTGGTCGGCACCGGCGTCGGCAACATCGTGGTGCACGAAGCCGGTCACTATCTCGGTAGCTGGCACACCGAGCAATTTGCTGCCTCCTCCGATCCCAGTATCATGGATCAGGGCGGCAATCTCCCCGGTACCGTCGGCGTTGGCCCCGACAACATCTTCGGCACTGCCGATGATTTCGATGTTGATCTCTCGGTGGATGAATTCACCGCTGGAACCTTCACCGGCACCGAGCACACTAACGAGAAGTCCGCTCATGCTTTGACCACCGGCTCCATCTTCATCGACGGCTTCGAGTCCGGTGATGCTTCGCGCTGGTCGAGCCAGACGCCGTAACTGCATTCTGTAGCTGCACTCTGTAGCTCTGGACTCTGTAGCAAGACGTTCTGCCGCGAGGGGTTGAGTCCCTCGCGGCGGCCTTTAGGCCCCAGGAAGCCGTCCTTAGAGCGCGCTGCTGTGGTTGATGGCTCGAGCCGACACGAGGGACTGAAACCCCTCGCCAATAAATAATTTCCGTGGCGGGACTCGGAAGGTGGTCAGCAGCCCAACTGCCAGTCGATCACTGTCAGGTTGGCGTCGGCGTCTAGGTGGTAGGCAACTGAATCGTTGACGACCAGGATGTCGGGCTGGCCGTCTCCACGCAGATCGTAAGCGGCGGTGAGCTCGAAACGCTCCATGGGGCCGAGATGACGGACGTTGTCGCCGACGCCAACGGCGAGGCGGTAAGGTGAGCACCAACGGCCGTCGCCGATGTAGAAAGGCTCTCCCCCCGGACGCTGCCAGAAGATGATAGGAAAGTCGGCCAGCTTGTCGCGCAGGGTCTCGGTAGTGAAGTAGCCGTCAGCACGACCGAGCAGACGGTCGAGGTGACGCAAACGGAGGATGGCGACAATCATGCGGAACGCCGGCTCACCGTCGGCTACACTCTCACCGACGCGGAGAATCTCGAAGCGCACCGCCGCAACGTCGTCCGCTGTGATCATGGCGTCAGCGCCGGTCGTGGCGCGTAGGTCGAGGTTGTACAGTTGTTGCTCGAGATCGCCTTCGAGCTGCTGGCGGCCAGCGAAGTCGGTTTCGGGGACGATGGTGAGAGATTTCGGTAGGTGAAGGGTCTTGGAGTCGCGGTCGAAGAGGCTGTAGCCGGCGCCCGGTTGCGCTGAGCTGCTGCCTAGGTCTGTTGAAGTCTCATCCGTGTCGATGGCGCCACAGGTCGGCAGGCGGACGAAGTTGCGCTCGTACATGTCGTCGCTCTGGCCCAGGGTGACCGCGCCAGGCGCGTCGAGATCGGGAGAACAGGACTCGCCGTGAAGGGCGAGGCGAAAGCGTTCTCGGTGTGGACCGCGAAGAAAGCTAACGAGTTGGCGCGTCGCCTCGTCGGAGTGGGCGCCGGTGGCGTCGAGTCGCAGGCCGTAAGGATGTGGCGTCGACTGGAAGAACCAGCGTCTGCGATCGTCGAGCTCGGCATACTCGGCGACAGTGTGGATCATGTAGGCGCCGACCTCGCAGTTGGCCAGGGCGTCAGAAGCCGGCAGTGCGGGCTGTAGAAGGGTGATGCCCAGAGCGGTCAGCAGGAGGGTTGACGGAGTGGCAAATGGGGAGCGGACACGGCCAAGAGTCTGGCGGGCTGGAGGTGTCGTCTTCATGTGCTCATGATCCACGGTCAATTGGGCCTGAGTCTGCCAGAAATGTGTCGATTCGGTGGCATTAGGGGCTCAGCCCTCGAGGGTCTAATCCACCACCGCTTGCCGGCAAGCGTTCAGGATCTCGTCGGCGAGCTCAGGATCACTCGCGCCGCGGGCCAGCATCAGGCCGCCGACGCTGGTGGCGATGAAGGCCCAAGCGCGGTCGCGGGGTGGCAAGTCGCCATCTTCGGGCATGCGTTGCGCGAGCTCGTCCACGATCTCGCGCAGCGCGTCGGCATAAACCTGGCGAGACTCGGGATCGGCGCGGGCGATGTCGGGGGTGAGCGCCGGCAGTGGGCAGCCGTGGGCAACGTTGGCGAGATGTTCGCGGCTGAGGTAGCGAGCGGCGGCGGATTGCAGCCACTGCCTACCGCGTCCCGGGTTGTGGCGTAAGAAGCCGAGGGTGCGTTGTAACGAGCTGCGTATCGCCTCACGAAACAGCGTCGACTTGGAGTCGAAGTGCCGGTAAAAACCGCCGACGGTCATGCCTGCGGCTTTCATCACCTCGGGCAGGCCAGTGGCGTCGGCGCCTTGGCGTCGAAACAGGGCTGACGCCTCGGTCAGGATCCGTCGTCGGGTTTCTTCTTTATGGCCGGGGGGATATCGCATGCTGTGGTTTTAGGAAGATTGAGTGGGCTTCTTGTTGTAGGAGAGCTTCGATCGTTGTAACCCTTTCAATTCACCGCTTCAGCAGGCGCCTCAGCCGGTGAGATCCGCACCGGGATGTGTTTGTGAAACGGTGTTTTCGACAGTTCGTCGCAGTGATCGGCGGAGGTTAGCTCGTTGATCGCGGGTCCGGCGGGTGTTTCGTCGTGGGATGTTGCATCGTCGTTGTTCCGCATGCCGAGCCCCCGCATGCCGAAACCATGGGGCAGTGAGGCGACACCGGGTAGGCTCTCTTCACTGAGCTCAACTTGGACCCGTACCCGGCCCCGAGCCGATTCGCAAACCGCCCAGCCGCCGTCTTCGATTCCGAGGGGGGTAGCGTCTTCCGGGTGCATGCGCAGCGCGCCCTCTCGGCCGGTCTTGCGCCAGGCTTCGTCGCGCACGATGGTGTTGGCGTTGTAGGAGCGACGCTCGCCAGCGGCCAGTACTAAGGGGTAGTTGTCGTCACGTCGCGGCGGCTCGAGGTCACGCAGCTCAGCCAGCATCTCGGGGATCCCGAGGTGGATCTTGCGGTCCTTGTGGCGCAAGAACGACCAGCTATCTTCGTATTCATGGACTGAAATCAGGGTGCCGGAGGCGCTGTTGAGCACCCGTTCGAAGAGTGCCTCGGCCAGACCGTTTCCAGTGTCTTCAATGCCGGCGCGGCGTACTGCGTCGCCGTGGCGCCCGGCGTAGAACTGGCAGGCGCCCCACAACACGGCGGCGGGTTTGGCGTCCCCCGGCAGGGCCTTGCCCAGCGTCTCTTGCAGCACCATCGGGACGTAGGCCGCCAGTTTGGGCTTGAGCTTCAGGGTTGCCGCCAACGCCGCCGGGAAGAGACGCAGCTTGGGCAGCTTGCGATCGAGCCGCGCAATCGCCGCCAGCAGCGGGAACCGGCTCGGCAGATCACCCATCGCCACCACCAGTCGACGGTAGATTTCGGGCTCGGACAAGGTGCCATGTTTGGGCGCGAACAACGGTCGACGCAGGTGGAAGAAGTTGGCCGGGAACTCGAGATTGAAGAAGGTGGCTTCCCATTTTTCGTATTGACTGGCGGCGGGCAGCACGTAATGGGCGAGCCTGGCGGTTTCGGTCATCGCGACGTCGATCGAGACCAGTAGCTCGAGCTTGCTAAAGGCCTTGCGGTAGGCCTGGGTATCGGCGGCGGTGAGCAAAGGATTGCTGGAGTCGATCACCAGGCCACGCACCCGCTCGGGATGGTCGGTGTCGATCTCGGCCGGCAGGATGTTGGGCGGGAACAGCTTGCTGATCTCCCGCATGCCGGTGACGCGGGTGGTGACGCCGCCGTGTTCGGGCTCCTTCGAATGGCCGATTAGCGGCAGTAGGAAGGCATGGAGGTTGTTGCCGCCACGTTTGGCGAAGTTGCCGGTAATGAGATAGAGCAGCTTCGAGAGGTAAAGATTGAGGGTCGAGTGCGGCGAGTGCTCGAGGCCAAGATCGGTGCGCACGCAGCCAGCTTCGGCGGTGGCGTAACCCCGCGCCACTTGTCGCACCGCCTCCGGCTCGAGGCCAGCATAGCCGGCGTACTCGTCAACCGGCACCGCCGTCAGCAGCTCGCGCAGCTCGTCGAAGCCAGTGGTGCGGGCAGTGAGGAAGTCCTCATCGGCGAGGCCTTCTTGGATGATCGTGCCGAGTATGGCCAGCAGCAAGTGGGCGTCGCCGCCGGGACGCACTTGTAGGTGGACGTCAGCCTTCTTGGCGGTTTCGGTGACGCGTGGATCGATCACCACCATCGTACGGTCGGGATCGCGAGACAGCTCGTTGATCAGCTTGCGGGCCTGCGGGATGCCATGGGATTGCCAAGGATTGGTGCCGATGAACAGCACATAGTCGGCATGGTGGACGTCCTCGGAGGGATGGCAGGTCTGGCGGCCGAAGAGCTTACCGTCGAGCCAGAAGCCGCCGGTCTTCTCCTGGGCTAATGAAGTGTAAAAGTAACGGGTACCCATTGCCGCCCGCAGCGCTGAACCGTAGACGCCACCGAGATGATTCCCCTGGCCGCCACCACCATAGTAGGCCAGAGCATGGCCACCATGGGTGTCGCGAATCTCTACCAGCTTGGCGGCGATCTCGCGGATGGCCGTGTCCCAGGAGATCTCCTCGAAGCTGCCGTCGTCGCGTCGGCGCAGCGGGCTCTGCAGTCGGTTGTCGGCGTTCTGGTAGAAGTCCAGCCGCGACGCCTTCTGGCATTGGTAACCCTGAGAGATCGGATGCGCCTTGTCGCCCTTGATCTTCTTCAGATGACCGTCCTCGATCTCGACCTCGATGCCGCAATTGAGCGAGCACAGGATGCACGCCGTCGAGTGTGTCTCGGGGCCTGCGTCTGAAGCTGTCGGAGAAGCGGTCGCTGCACTCATGGACGCCACCTTTCTGGTTGAATCTAGGTCTCGCTGGATCTAGGGTCGAGGTTAGATGAAGATGATCATCTTTATTAGGATGATAGGCATCATCTTTTAGGGCGTCAAGCGAGCACCCTCCAGGCATTACGAAGACGCCACCTGCTGGGAGCGCCGGCGTCTCGCCGGCTCCCTACTCGACGGTCAGCGGCTTGGCCGGTTCCCAGCCTTGCCAGCGACGACCGACGGCGAGGCGGGCGTCGAGCACCAGGGAGAGCAGGGAGGGCACCAGGAAGAGGGTGAAGAAGGTCGAGACGGCGAGACCGCCAACGACCACGCTGCCCAAGCCGCGGTAGAGCTCGGAGCCGGCGCCGGGGAAGAGGACCAGTGGCATCATGCCGAAGACGCTGGTCATGACGCTCATGAAGATTGGCCGGATGCGCGAGCGGGTGGACTCGCGGATCGCGTCGCGCGGCGTCATGCTGTCGCGACGGAGGTGGTTGAGGGTTTGGTGGACGATGAGGATGGCGTTGTTGACGACGGTGCCGAGCAAGATGATGAAGCCGAGCATGGTCAAAACGTCGAGGGCCTGGGGCGTCCACAGGTTGAGGGCGGCGAGGCCGAGGATGCCGCCGAGGGCGGCCAAGGGGACGCTGAATAGGATGACGAAGGGGTAGAGAAAACTTTCGAACAGTGCCGCCATCAGCAGGTAGGTGATGAGCACCGCCAGCAGGAAGTTCCATTGCAGGGCCTGGCGGGTCTGGGTCAGTTTGTCGGCGCTGCCGGAGAGCCGGGCGCGGTAGAGGCCGCCGAGGTCTCCGGAGGCGCGCAGCGGCGCCAGGATCTCGCTTTCGATACGCTCCATGGCTTCTTGTAGGGCAATGGTGTCGGGAGGCGTCACTTGGATGGTGACGGCGCGCTGGCGTTCGAGATGACGGATCTGAGTGGGGCCACTGGTGAGCTCGATGCTGGCCACCGAGCCGAGGGTCACTTGCCGACCGTCCGGGGTGGTGATCGGCATCTGCTCCAACAGATGGGTGCGATGGCTGTCGCCGTGTTCAGCCATCACTCGCAGATCGATCTCGTGACCTTCATGGCGGTAGTCGCTCGCTTTGACCCCGTCGACCAGGGCGCTGACCACCAGGCCCAAGTCGCGGTTCTGCAGCCCGAGCTCAGCCAACCGCTGGCGGTGCGGCACCACTTGCAGCTCGGGATTGCCGAGGCTGAGATTAGGCATTGGAAAACTCTGAGACCCCGCTAAAACGGTCCCAACGTCGCCAAAGACGCGGCTGCCGAGGGTCAGCAGGGTGTCGAGGTCGGGACCCATCAAGTCGATGTCGATGTTGCGGCCCTGGCCGAGGCCGCGCTGGAAGAGGCTGAGCTGGCTCATGAAGGCGACGGTCCCCGGTAGCTGAGCGTTGACCTTGTTGAATTCGGGGATCAGCTCGCGGACGCGGGTGGCGTCGCGCCCGCTGGCGGCGATAAAGCTCATTTCTGGCTGGGCGATGAAGAACATGGTGCCGATGCCGCCGCCGGGCAGATCAGCCGCGTCTTCAGTTTCCCACAGTGGCGCCAACTGTTCGAGAAACGGCGCCTGGAGGTCGATCACTTCGCCGACGTTGTAACCCGGCGGCGGGATGATGACGCCGAATAGGAAGTTCTGGTTACCTTGCGGCAAATACTCGGTTTTGGGGAGCAACAACAGGCTGAGTCCCACCGCGGTGGTGGTGAAGCCCACCACCACCGCAACCCGGCGCCAGGTGGTCCCGCACAGCCAATAGACCGAGCGGGTGATCCAGTCGGCGAAGCGTTCCGCCAGGATGATTCCACCCCATAAGTTGGCGAAGCTTCTGCCTGACGCTGGCGCCGTGGCGGCGTCGAGGATACGCGCCGACAGGCTGGGGATGACGGTGATCGCCACCACCAGACTCAAGCCGACGGCACAGGAAATGGCGATGGCGATGTCGCGGAACAGCTGTCCCGCCTCTTCCTGCACGAACAGCACTGGCAAGAAGACGGCGATGGTGGTCAAAGTTGACGCCAGCACCGCTCCCCACACCTCGCTGGTGCCGTCGAACGCCGCTTGACGCCGGGATTTGCCCATTTGCCGATGGCGGTAAATGTTCTCGAGCACCACAATCGAGTTGTCGACCACCATGCCGACGGTGAAGGACATACCCGCTAAGCTGATGACGTTGAGCGAGCGTCCCAGCCAGGCCATCATCAGAAAGGTGCCGATGACACTGATCGGAATAGCGATAGCGACAATCAGGGTCGACGCTCGGCTGCGCAGGAAAAGCAACAGGATGACGATCGCCAGGCTGCCCCCGAGCACCAGGTTCTGTTGCACCAGATCGATGGCGCTGACGATGTAGTCGGTTTCGTCGTAGCTCTCGAACATCTCGACGCCGCGTCCCCGCAGCAGCTCGCGGTTGATGTCTTCCACCGCCTCGGTGAGGCTGGTCATTACCGAGATGGCGTTGGAGCCGTTCTCACGCTGCACGTTGAGGGCTAGGATCGGCTTGTCGAAGTAGAGCACTTCGCCGGTGGCTTTGCGGAAGCTGAGCTCGGCTCGCGCCACGTCACGCAGGTACACCGGTACGCCGTTGCGCAATGCCACCACCACCGATTCGATGTCGCGCGGCGATCGGTATTGGCCGACGGTGCGCACCACGTAGCGGCGTTTACCTTCGTCGAAGTCGCCCCCGGAGGTGTCGCGATTGTCGCGATCGATGGCGGTCACCAGCTGGTTGAGGGTCACCTGTCGAGCCGCCAACTTGGCCGGGTCGACGATCACTTGCATCTCACGCTCGCGGCCACCGAAGATCTGCGCCCGGGCCACCCCAGGCACACGTTCGAGGGCGGGCAGCACGAAGTCGTCGACGAAGCTGTAGAGGGTGGCGACGTCACCCTCGAACGGTTCTTCTCCCGCCGGCAGCAGGGTGTACCAGGCCATCGCCGCGTTCTGGGCGTCGACGGTGGACAACACCGGGCGATCGGCGTCGGCCGGATAAGTTGGCACTTGTTCCAGTCGGTTCGAGACCTTGAGGATGGCGGCGTCGACGTCGGTGCCGGTGAGGAAGGTCAGAATGATCTCGCCACGGCTGTCCGAGCTGGTGCTCTCCATACGCACCAGCCCTTCGAGACTCTTGAGCTGCTCTTCTTGCTCGTCGATGATCTCGCGTTCGACCTCGAACGGACTGGCCCCCGGCCAGGCGGTGCTGACGGTGATCTCGGGCTGCTCAACCGAGGGAGTGAGCTGGATCGGGATGCGGGTCAGCGCCAGGATGCCGAACATCACCACCATGATCACCCCAACGGCGGTGGTGACCGGTTTGGCGATGGATGTTTCAACCAGCCTCATGGCTTGCCCAGCGCCTCTGGTGGCGGATAGTCCAAGACGTCACCGACGACATTTTGGCCGTCTTGCAGCCCCTCGTTGCCACGGGTGATCACCATCTCCCCGGCAGAGACTTCACCGCGGACGACAATCCACTGACCGGCCCCGATGCCGGTTTCGACAACCGCGCGTCTCACCAAACCACCATAGCTGATCGCAAACAAGAAGCTCTGGCCATCGCGGGTGACGATCGCATCTTTGGGTACCAGGATTTGTGGCGCTTCCTGGCCAATTGTCAGATCAACTTGGGCCAGCATGCCAACTCCGAGTCGGCGCTCAGGGTTCGGCAAGCTGATCAACGTCGGGAAGGTGCGCGATTGAGGATCGGCCCGTGGCACAACGGTGCGTATGGTGCCGTCGATCTCGAATCCAGGTAGGGCGTCGAACCGGACTTGCGCCTTGGCGCCGATGACGAGGCCGCCGAAGTGGCGCTCCGGTACTTCGAGCCGGACTTCCAAAGTATCAAGGGAAATCAGCTCGACGACAGGGTTCCCGACGTCGAGCCATTCGCCGATCTGGACATGCTCGCGGCCGATGACGCCGCTGAACGATGCCCGCACGGTGGTGTTCTGGAGATCACGCTCGAGGGTGGCCACCTCGGCCCGCAGTTGAGCGACCCGGCCTTGCCAGGCTTCGGTGTCGTAGTTGGCGTCGTCGACCTGCTGGGTGCTGACGACCTCCGAAGCCCGCAGCTCGCGGGTGCGCTGGAGCTTGAGCTCAGCGGACTTGAGCCGCGCCTCGGCCTCTGCCAGTTGGCCTTGAGCCGCCTGCCTCCGGAGCTCGATCGGCTTGCGGCGCAAGCGAACGAGGGCCGCGCCGCGGCGGACGTGGGTGCCTTCGGTCGCCATCAGTTGGTCGACCACGCCAGCCACTTCGGTGGCGACCACCGCGATGCGGCGCGCTTCGACCGAGCCGGTCAAGCGCAACGTCTGCTGCACCCGATGCTCGAGGGCCGTCGTGTGGCGTATCTCTGCCGGGCCCTGGGCGAAGGCAGCTCCGACGGCGCCGGAACAAAGCACGGCCCACAGTAGGAGGAATGAACGTTGCTGTTGAGGCATAGAGAAAAGCGTCCCTCGTTGCATCTGAGAGTAGGCGTAACGATCAGGTTGAGCTTTGGCGAGCTCAAACCCTCACTCGATCTTGGTGTCTGATCTGCGGAGCGACCCAGGGGCCCCGTCTTGCCCCCATCACAGGCCGTTTTGTTTCGACGGCCGGATCCGTGTTTACGAAATCCGGCGTCGCAAGTTGCCGAGTGTAGCAGCTGAGATCGATAACGGGCTATGTCTTTAGGGCATGACCCTGCGAGATCCGTCGCAGCAGCAGGGACTACCAGCTTCCGGACGCACCGCCGCCGCCGAAGCTGCCGCCGCCGCCCGAAAATCCGCCACCACCACCACTGGACCAGCCGCCACCGCCACTCGACCAGCTCCGCGACCAGCCAGCGGTGTTCGGTGTCCAGCTGCGCAGCCTCTCGCCCCAGCCGGTGGAGCGCAACAGGAAGCGTAACACCGGGAAGGCGACCACCCACAGCAGCCAGGCGATGGTGCCGGCGGTGGGTCCGAAGATGGCGGCTGGGAAGCTGAAGAAGAACGGCATCAAGAAGAGGTAGAGGAACCAGCCCATACAACCGCTGGAGGCGATGCTGATCATCGCGAAGGTGCCGACGACAACCGAGAAGACGCCCAGGAAGATCAACTTTTCGAGCAGCGGGGCGTCGGTCATGTCGCCCTCGGTGGAGTCGTGGAGGCTGGGAGGAATCAGATCCTCTTGGCCACGGACGGTGGCGTCGATCACCTCGACAGCGGCGGTGATACCGCCCGCGAAGTCGCCGTCACGGAAGCGCGGCACCATCAGGTTCGAGACGATCTTCTTGGTCCGCAGGTCGGTGAGGGTCGACTCGAGACCGTAGCCGACCTCGATGCGGATCTTGCGGTCGTCTCGCGACACCAACAGAAGGATCCCGTCGTCGATCCCTTCGCGTCCCAGCTCCCAAGTCTCGACGACCCGAATCGAGTAGTCCTCGAGGGGCTCACCTTCGAGGTTGGGGAGGGTGAGGATCGCCACTTGGGCGCCGGTCGCGTTCTCCAATTGTTCGAGGACAGATTCGAGCTGCAGCTCGGCCTGGGAGTCGAGAAACTGGGCCAGGTCGTTGACTCGGCCAGCCAAGAACGGCACATCCAACGCCATGAGGGGCGCCTGCAGAAAGATCGCCAGGCAGAGGATTGCCAGGTAGGGAATCACCGTCAGCCGCAGGGGTGTCCTCAGAAGGCGCCGATCGGACGGGTGCCGAGGCATGTTAGCGCTCCCTCAGCCGTGGCTCGTTGGCGAGCTCGTTGCGATCGTCGGATCGGCGAGCGAGACCATGCTCGGTGAGCAAGTCGCCGCATCGGCGGATGGCCGCGACCAACGCTTCCGTCGTGCGTCCCGCCCGAATGCCAGTGACCAGCTTGTCCACCAGTTGCTCCCAGGCGCTCTCGCCTACTTTCTGGTGGATACCGGTGTCTCCCAGGATCAACGCTCGATGCTCGAACAGGGCAATGAAAATCAGAATGCCGCTGCGGTCCCGGGTGTTGAAGATCTCTTCGTCGAGGAACGCGGCTTCAGCGCGCAGGCGGACTCGGCGGTCCAAGTCTTCGTCGGAGATCAACCAACGTTGGAGCGGGGCGAACAGGCGGGTCGCTACGTATCCTGCAGCCCCGCCAGCGAAAGCAGGTAGGGTCATCCAAAGGACTGCCGGGATTCCCCAGAAGCCACCGAGCCAGTGCCCGAAGCCACCGATCGCAGCGGCTCCCATCGCACCGAGGGCAGACCCTTTCCACATCGCCTCTTCGTAGTCGTCGACCCGGTTGACCAGGTAGGCGACGATCTCGCCGGAGGTCTGTTGCTCAGCGTCGTGGGTCGCGTCACGGATTTGCGCCAGTTGGTCGCTGTCGAACAGCTGTTGGATGTGTGGGGTGCCCATGATCAGGGTCGACTTCCTAACTCAAAACTCCACTTCCGGTGGCTTGTCGGCTCCCGGCGTCGAGGCGAAGTAGGGACGTTCGTTGAAGCCCATCATGCCGGCGAATAGTTTGGTGGGGAACCGATTGCGCGCGGTGTTGTATTTCTGGGCAACCTCGTTGAAGCGCTTGCGTTCCACCGCAATACGGTTCTCAGTACCCTCGAGCTGCGATTGTAGGTCGCGGAAGGCCTCAGTGGCTTTGAGCTCGGGATAACGTTCGACCACCACCAACAGCCGTGACAGGGCGCTCGACAGCGAGTCCTGGGCGCCTTGGAATTGGCTCAGTTGATCTGCTGACGGGGCGCCGTCGAGACTGACTTGACCAACCTTCGAACGCGCTTCCACAACCGCTTGCAGGGTCTCTTGCTCGAAGTCTTTGGCGCCGCGAACCGTATTTACCAGGTTAGGGATCAGATCCGCGCGTCGCTGGTAGACATTCTCGACCTGGGCCCAAGACGACTTGACCCCTTCCTCGAGCGCGACCAGGGTGTTGAACATGCCTCCGAGCATTACGGCGGTGATCAATCCCACCGCCAACAACACGCCACATCCGAGTGCTGCATTCTTCATTGATTTCTCCTCATCGGGCGACCAGCTCGGGCGCCCTCGCCCGCGACTGGGATGCCTAGGTATCGACGGCTTGGTCAGCCAGGTCTTTGATCTGAATGGCTTTGAGCCTGTTCAGGGTACACCGTCTGCAAAGCGTCATACAAATGTGACGAGCAGATGGCTCGAAAAGCCGCCGTCGCAGGTTAGCCTGAAGCCAACAACACCGCGACTTCGAAACCGCCGTCGCGGGGGCTGCGGCCGGAGACGGTGCCTCCCATGCGCTCGACCAGACCGTGGACAAGCGCTAGACCGATGCCGGTGCCTTTGGAGGTGCGGGTGAGCTCGTCCTCGGTGCGGTAGAAAGGCTCGAAGATTTTCTTCAGGTGCTGGCGGGGGACGCCTGGGCCGCGGTCGGCGACGGTCAGGAGCACTCCGCCGGCCTCGCTTCGACAGCTCAGGACAACTTCCTTGTCAGTTGCCTGGCGGGCGTATTTGAGTGCGTTGTCGACCAGATTGAAGAGCACCTGCACCAGGGCGTCACGGTCGTAGCGCACCGGCGGTAGCTCTGTCTCGGCATCGAGTCGGAGGGTGAATCCTTGCTGTTCGGCGTGTGGACCGAGGATCTCGAGCACTTCTTGCACCACCGGTATGACGTCGCCAACCTCCATCGTCATCGGACGGTTCTTCTGCTCCAGCTGCGAAAGCTCGAGGACGTTTTGCACCAGCCGCGTCAGGCGTTCGGTCTCGGACGTGATGGTCTCGTAGTACTGCTGGCGCTTGGTGTCGTCTTGCACCATGCCGTCGCGCAGCATCTCGCCATACATGCGTAGCGCGGTCAGCGGGGTCTTGAGCTCGTGAGTGACGGCGGAGACGAAGTTGCTGCGACGTTCAGCGTAGGCCACCACCACCGCCACCATACGGTAGAGCGCAAATAGACCGAAGGTCGAGGCGAAGACAAGGAGCAGCGAAAGAGAGGTGAGGTTCACCATCTCTTGGCGTTCGGGGAGTTGGTCTAGAAAGATGTCGGCCGCGATGGCGTCAAAGGGCTCGGCGAAGTGATGACGATAGGAGTAGGCGGGGGGTGCGAGGCGCCGGCTGGCGGCGGTCGCCAACGGCAGCTTGGAAGTTGCTCGGTCGGACTCCGTGGCGAGGGCGACGCGGGCGCGGGCTGCCAGATCTGCGTCGGCAAGAACCCGACCCGACACCCACTCCACGAGCTGAGGCACGTAGACGATGAACCCCTGGGCGTAAGTCTCTTCGCCGATCGTCACGGATCGGTAAAGCACCAGGTGGCTATCGGTCGCGGGGCGTCCTACCATGGGCTTCAAGCGCACGTCGATGGTGGCTGAGAAGCCGTTGTCGAGCACCCCGATGATCCGTTGTTCGATTTCGTCGGTGGTGGCCACCATTTCACTCGTGGTTGGGTCGGTGGTGATCGGGTCTGCGGCATCCCACTGTTCCGCCGGGCTCTGTTCCGCCAGGCTCTGTTCCGCCAGGTTCTGTTCCGCAGCGCTCAGTTCCGCGACGTTCAATTCCGCTGCATCCCGCTGTTCCGCCGGGTTCTGTTCCGCGGCGTTCTGTTCCGCGGCGTACTGTTCCGCAGACTCTGCCCGAGCTTGCACCGCTTCCTGCAGGACATTGTTCTCCTTCTGCAGGAAGTTGTAGACATTGGCAGCTTGGCTCGGGGCGACCTTGGTCGGCCGCTCACTGCGAGAACTGGCTCCCCGATTGAGACGGTTGAGAAAACTCTCCGGCGGCTCGTCCATCGCAACCTCTTCCTTCGGCGCCTTGGGCTCGGGTTTCGTCTTGCCGAAGTTTCGTTTCGAGGATCCGATCGGAACCTTCTTCTTGGCCGGGATTGTCGAGTTGTCCTTTTGCGGTTGCTCGAGGGTCACGGTTCGGCCCGCCGGGTTGGTCTCCACTTCCGGCTCGTCCATCGGGCGGTCTTGCAGCGATGCGGTCTCGAAGTTCCAAAAGTCGCTCACCGCTTCGTTCACCAGATCGACGACTGCGCGGGTCTCAGGCGACGGTGTCCAGCCGGTGGCGATGGTCGCCAGTTCTTCGTTGTCGGGCCACAGGGGACTCGAGACGGTGCCATCGGGGTCGATTTGAAAGTAGCTGATAAGAAACGGCTCGATGGGCGGCTGGGAGAGGGGGGACCGGGTGAGGTTGACGATTTGCGACGGACTACCTTCGGGTACGAAGAAGTACCGATATTGGGCGAAAGGTCGATCTTCTTCAGTGCGCAGCCAAGTGGTGAGCTCGCGTTCCAACTCGTCGATAATGCGATCGGCGAGGGCGCGGTGCCGCAGATCACGTTCGGCCTCGGCGCTGTCGAAGGCTTTGCCGACGACTAAAGCCAGGGAACCTAGCAGCACTAGGGCAAGAGCCACGAAGACGATTCGGATGCGAGTCACGGTGTTGCGCCGTCCTCTCAGACGGTGGCTCGGTAGCCTGCCCCGCGCACGGTTTCGATCGTTCGGGCTCCGGTGACGTCGAGTTTCTTGCGCAGCTTGGCAATGTGAACGTCAACGGTTCGGGTCTCGATCTCATCGACATTGATCAGGCCCCAGACTTGTTGCAGTAGCGTTCGTCGACTGACCACCCGTCCGGACTGTTGGCCGAAGAGTCGTAACAAGTCGACCTCACGCTGCGACAGGTGGATGGTGTGGCTGTCGGCCTGGGCGTTGAGACCGGAGGCGTCGACGTCCCAGGGACCAAAGGTGAAGCGTTCGTCGTCGCTGACGTTGCTGGACCGCCGCAACTGCGCCTGCACCCGCGCCACCAGCTCTCGAACGGAGAAAGGTTTGGTGACGTAGTCGTCGGCGCCGCTGCGCAGACCCCGGACCACGTCGTCCTCAGAACCCTTGGCGGTCAGCATCAGGATCGGCAAGCTCGGTAGCCTGACCCGCAGCTGTTGGCAAACGTCGAGTCCCGACAGTCCAGGCAACATCAGATCGAGGATCACCAGATCGAATCGTTCCCGTAAGCCGAGATCGAGACCCTCTTCTCCCGATTCGACGGCGGTTGGCTGCCAGCCGTGGTAGACCAGCACGTCGCAAAGACCACTCCGGATCGACGCCTCGTCCTCTACCACCAAGATCTGTGTCTTGTTTCTACCGTTGTCCATACCCCTATTGTATCCGCGTCTTTCGGTGCAATGTAAAACGAACGTAAAACCGCAATGTCGCGTTTTACGTTTGTTTTGCCCGCGGTCTCGAGTCTCGGTTTATAAATGTTATGTGCAACGCAATTGGCTGCGAAACAACCAACGTAAGGAGACTGCGATGACCACTTCTCAACGCCCCAAACGCACCGGCTTGTTGCTGATCGGCACCCTCGCCGTTTTAACCCTGACCGGTCATTTACTGATCCAAGCCAGTAACGCGAACCCGGCTTTCCCGGTCGACCCCTGCGGTGACACGGGCCCGTCTTCGGCTGGCGATTCGTCGAACTGTGGCGTCGGTGGTCCGGCGGGCATCGACGCGCCAGGAGCGATCAACGGAGCGAGTTTCACCAGTCCCGCCGGCTCGAGCGTATCGTTCCATGGCAAGCTCGATCGCACCGCGGTGCTGCAAGGTGGCGACGGCCAGGTCAAGATGGAGCTGGTGTTGGCGGCAGAAGAGCGTCAGCGTGCTGGCGTCGTTCGGACACCCACCGATTTTGTCATCGTCCTCGATCGGTCGAGCTCGATGGCTGGTGACAAGATCGAGCACGCCCGGGCGGCGGTGCGGGAGTTGATCTCCCAGCTGACGGCCGACGATCGTTTCGCCCTGGTGAGTTATTCCTCGGACGCCGAGGTTGCGATCCCTCTCGGTTTGGCGACATCCGACGCCCGGGAGGGCTGGCGTCAAGTGGTTGCCGGCATCACCCCTGGCGGCGGCACCAACATGTCGAGCGGACTCGACCTTGCCCTCGGGATGACCGGGTCTGGTTTCGGTCGCGCGGCTCGTCTCATTCTGATCTCCGATGGTCATGCTAATGCTGGCGACGCCACCATCGGCGGTCTTTCCACTCGCGCTCGCCGTTTTGCCAGCAAGGAAGCCGTGGTCACGACGGTGGGGGTTGGCCAGGGCTTCAACGAGGAGCTGATGAGTAGAGTGGCGGATGCCGGCACCGGCAACTACTACTATGTGGACCGTAGCGAACAGTTGGCGCAGATCTTCTCGGATGAGTTCGAGACCAGTCGCGAAACCGTTGCGTCCGCTGTCGCTGTCACTATCGAGACCGGTCATGGTGTGCGGGTGGTTGACGCCGCGGGTTATCCCCTCGAACGTCGTGGCAATCAGACGACGTTCCGTCCGGGGACTCTTTTTTCAGGCCAGGAGCGGCGGATTTGGGTGACCCTCGCGGTGCCCAACGACATCCTCGGTGACCGCGCTTTGGGCACCTTCAGCCTGGCGTTCAATGACCCCGAGGTCAACGGTCAGGCTCCGCAGCGTCTCAGCTTCACGGACACGCCCAACGTGGCATGCGTCCAAGGGGAGGCGGAGTACCACGAGTCGTTCGACAAAGATACTTGGGCGCGCTCGGTGGCGGAGGAAGACTACAACGCTCTCCAACAGCAAGTTGCAACCTATGTCCGGGACGGGCGGCGTGACGAGGCGCTGAAGGAGATCAACACGTTTCGCGTCGACAACCAACGTCTCAATAGTGTGATGAAGAAGCAGGAGATTACCCGCAAGTTGGAGAACTTGACGACGTTGCAGACCGAGGTCGAAGAGGCGTTCGAAGGCGCCAATCAAGTGCACAAGCAGAACATGCTCAGCAAGACGAAACAATACGCGGGTCGCGATGGACGGCGGGTCGGGAGCAAGAAAGTCGCCGTACCCAAAACCTCCAACAAGGGCAGGGGAGGTGAGTGATGGGCTTGATGACTCGATTGACAACCCTCGCGAGAGCGGACGCCCATGGGGTGGTTGATGCTCTCGAAGACAAGGCTCTGGTCCTTCGCCAGCACGTGCGCGAAGCGGCTGCGGAGCTCGAGCGTAAACGTTGCCGGGTGGCGGGCTTGGAAGCTGAAGCCAAAGACTTGGGCGCCGACGGTGATCGCATGCGAGAACAGATCGTTCGACTGGAAGCCGACGTCGAGCTCGCTATGGCGGAGGATCAAGACCAGCTCGCACGTTACGCCATCAAGAAGCTGCTGCCTCTGCGTCACGCTGTAGGGCAGATCGAACGTCGGATCGAGACGCTGGGGGAAGAGCGCGTCGAGATCGAACGTCAGCTCGCCGAGCAACAGGCCGAGTTCGAGCTTCTCGAGCAACGGGTGCGCGGTTATCTCGCCCGCCATGGCCAGGAGGGCGGCGGTGCCGCTTTCTCGGATCTCGTGGTGACCGACGAAGACGTCGAGATCGAGCTGCTGCGGCGGCGTCAAGCGGAGAAAGGAGACGCCTGATGCGTGGCAACTCGCTGTTCGGTTCGTTGGCTTTCGGTTTGCTGGCGGCTCTCGGCTCGATTCCTTGGACGATGGTCTGTGGGCCCATCTTGGGTCGGTTGTGGGCGCTGGCAATCTACAGCCTTGCCATGGTGGCGCTGTATGTTGTCGTCATCGCTCCCAACTGGTCCCGCGGCGTGGCGATCGGCGGGCTCGCGGTGGGACTCGCCGGGGTTGCTGGCTTGCTTGCCCCCTGGCCTGCCGAAGCCATTTTTGGGGCGGCTCTGATCTTGGCGATCGCGCGCAGTGGTTTCCTCTACCGGCAAGCACCCGCTCGAGCTCTGGCTCTCGAGGGGGCTTTGGCCATCGGCGGCTTGCTGTTTGCCTACGCCGTGGCTGGGCCGACGTTGTTGGGTGCAGCGTTGGCGATCTGGAGCTTCTTCCTCGTCCAGAGTCTTTATTTTCTGGTCGGCGGGCGGCGTGACCGGGTATCGGACGAACCCGCCGTCGACCCGTTCGAGAAGGCCCGTCAGCGTGCTTTGGCGTTGATGGACAGCGGGCGCTTTCTGAGCTCGTCAAGAGACTCGACGAAGGGGTAGTGGGGTCCCACCCGTCGGGGTGAGGACCGGCAGCGGTTAGAACTGCCCGAAGAGTCGTCGTGCGTCGACTTTGACCTTTGTCATGCTGATCACCAGAGTGACAATGCCTCTGAAAGGAGCGATGTCGTGCAACTAAAAAAGATTTTGATGCCGACGGATTTTTCCGATTGCGCCAACGCCGCCTTGTCCCAGGCTGTTGCCTTGGCAGGACGCTCTGGAGCCGAGCTTCACCTGCTTCACGTGGTGGTGATGTTTGACCAGGGCTTGCACTATCGCGACCCGGAATTTCCGGATATCGAGAAGGTCTATCGGCGGCTCGAGGTGGATGCCGCCGCGGAAATGACGCAACTCGTCGAAGCGCGAAAGACGATGCCGCTCGAGGTCCATGAGAGTCATTGTCGGTCACTCGAACCGGCGCCGGCAATTGTCGACTACGCTGAAGAGCATGATATCGATCTGATCGTGATCGGCACCCATGGTCGGCGCGGTCTTCGGCGGTTTCTGCTCGGCAGCGTTGCGGAAGAGGTGGTTCGCACCGCGGCCTGCCCGGTCATGACCCTGCGGAAGAATGCGGCGACCGAGGAAAGTCAGGAGATTGAACGCATCGTGGTGCCTTTCGACTTCTCACCGGATTCAGAAGCGGCCTTCGGCGTGGCCAAGGAACTGGCTACGCTTTACAGCAGCAGAATCGACTTGGTTCATGCCATCCAGCCACCCATCGTGGCCGGTGGCATGTACGGAATGCCGCTGCCTGGCCCGACGATGATCGATGGGACGTTGGAAATGGAAAAGGCGTTGGCAGAGGTTGCCCAGAGCTCCGATGGGTCGGCCGTCGAGACGCACGTGCTCGAAGGCTCACCGGCGTGGGAGATCTCCGAGTTCGCCTCACGGACCGGCGCTAACTTGATCGTCATCGGTAGCCACGGAATGAGTGGTATGCGTCGGTTCCTACTCGGTAGTGTGTCTGAGCGAGTACTCCGCTCAGCACCTTGTCCGGTCCTAGTGTTACGACGCCCCGAATCCGAGGTGCGCGAGGCGCCTGAACCGGTCGCCAAGGCGAGTTGAAGGCTGTAGGAAACTGGGAAAAAAAACCGGGTTCGCAGCTGATCAGTCTCCACCGTCTGGGGTTCCGCTCATGCGAGCTTCGAGTGCGGCAGCTTCCGTATCGCGGCCCTTCCGGCGCAAGAGGACGGAGTACTCGCGTAACGCGTCGATCAATTCCAAGTCGTCGGCAGGTAAGACCTTCTCTCTGATTGCCAACGCCTGACGATACAGCGGCTCGGCTTCCGCGAGGCGACCTTGATCACGGTAGATGTTGGCGAGACCCCAGATTGAGGTGGCGCGGTGGGGATGATCGGCCGCAAGTCGATGCTCACGAATCTCGTTGGCTCGCAAGAACAGCGGTTCGGCGTCGTCGAATCGGCCGAGTTTCCAGTAGGCAATACCGAGGTTGGTGAGGCGGCTGGCGGCGAACGGATGGTCGTGAGACAGGGTGACTTTGTCGATGTCCACGGCCCGTTCGAGATAACTTCGAGCCTCGTCGAATCGGCCGAGGTAGATCAGGGTGTATCCCATATTGCTCAGGATACGGCTGACTTGTGGATGTTCTAGGCCGAGGGCCTTTTCGAAGACCGTCAAGGCATGAAGGTTGAGATCCAGGGCTTTTTCGTGGTCTTTGCTGCCCCCAGCCACCAGCGCGAGGCCACTGACGGTATAAGCGACGTGGGGATGGTCCGGACCCAGGACGGTCTCCTGGATGGCCAAGGCGTTTAGGAAATGATCTTCGGCCTCTTTGAGAAGGCCGCGATATCGCATGTTGTTGCCAAGGCTCCAGATTGCTCGGCCAACTTCCTGGCTGCGGGAGCCTTGATGCTTTTTAGCGAGTTCGAGTAATCGGCGGAGAATCTCCTCGGAACGCTCGAATTCGCCGCGTTGAGTGTGGACTTCGGCAAGAGCTTGTAGGCCCACCGTTATGGCTGCGTCGTCGGTGCCGAGCAGTTCCTCCTGGATCGCCAGCCCGCGGCGAATCATGCGTTCGGCCTCATCGAGTCGCCCTTGCTCGAGGTAAACCGCACCGAGCGCGATCAGGCTCTCGGCGACTTCAGGGTGCACGCTACCGAGCACAGAGCGTCGCAGCGCCAGCGCTTCTTGCAGTTGCTCTTCGGCTGGATCGAGTAACCCGAGTCGTTCGTGGATCTTACCGAGGGTGGCCAACATTCGTGCTCGCGGCAGCGGTTGGTCGGCGAGCTCGTGCTGAATACGCTGGGTGCCACGGTCGAGGAGCTCGCGCGCAGTGACCTCGGCGCCCAGCTCTTTCAGCGGATCCGAGACCTCGAAGATGTCCACCAAGAACGCCACCGCCTGGCGGGCGGCGGAGGCCTCCTCGGAAGCTCTCGCTTCCGCCGCCATTGCCCGCTCGGCCTGAATCTTGGCTTCGACCTCGGCGTGTTGAGCTCGGACGAGGGCGAAACCGATCGCGATGATGCCTGCCAGGATGGCCAGGATTGCAATGCTGGCAACTGCGAAGCCGGCGCGATGTCGGCGAATGAGCTTGCGAAGCCGGTAAGACGTCGAGGTGGGTACAGCCTCCACCGGTTGGTGTTGGAGGTGGCGTTCAATATCGGCGGCGAGCTCAACGGCCGAGCCGTAACGTTGATCACGGTCCCGGCAGACTGCGCGTGCGGCGATCCACTCGAGGTCCCCGGCCAGCCTGCGGCGCAGGGCCACAGGCTCGAGTTGTCGACACTCCGAGATTTTCTTGGCGACGCTGCGGTCGAGGTCATCGAGGCGAGCCGTGAGCAACGGGGCGTCTTGGCCGCGGATTTTTTGCATCAATTGGACGACGTTGCCGCGCCCCTTCTCAAAAGGCAGCACCCCAATGAGTAATTTGTGAAGGACGACGCCCAGGGCGTAAACATCGATCCGCGTGTCGGGTTCGACTGGTTTGTCCGATGTCTTGAAGGCCTCCGGGCTCATATAGGTTGGAGTGCCCACGAACATCCGACGACTGGTCTCCGATCCGTCGATCAGCGGCTGGTCGAGTGCTTTGGCAACTCCAAAGTCGATGATTTTAGGTACCGGCTCACCACCAATGTCTGCGACAAGGATGTTTCGGGGTTTGAGATCGCGGTGAATGATGCCTCGTTGATGGGCGTGGCGAACCGCTCGGCAGACGATGACGAAGAGGCGCAGGCGAGCTCTTATCGAGAGCGTATGGCGATCACAGTATTCGGTGATCGATACTCCTTCGACAAGCTCCATCGCAAAATAGGGCAAGCCGTTGGAGGTGGTACCCGCCTCGAAGATTTGAGCGATGTTGGGATGTGCCAACCGGGCCATGGCTTGGCGTTCGGCGAGGAAGCGAGCTGTCACTTCAGGGTCTGTGAAGCCGGCCCGAACCAGCTTGAGCGCCAGTTTGCGCTCGACGGGCTCCGTTTGTTCCGCAAGATAGACCGTACCCATACCGCCTTCACCGAGGGATTCGAGGAGGCGGTAAGGGCCAATGGTCTCTTGCTCAGGCACCTGCGAAAAGTCGCTGGCCATTGAGGAAGCGGGTCGAGTGGGCGTTATCATGGGGTCGACATCGATCCGGCGGTCGATCTCGCGGTCGACTCGGGATGTAGCGTACGATTCTACTGCTTTACCCGCCCCACTCGGCTCGGCTCAGAAATCGAGGACCATCTGGAAGCTGAAAGCGTCGTCGTCCCGCTCCTGGCCATCTTCTGAAACGAACTGGTATTCGAACTTGGTCCGCAGATGGTCGAGAAGTAGCAAGTTGACACCCACCGACCAGAGTCTCCGGTCATCATTACCGGTGGTGTTGCGGTCGAAATCAACGACGTCGTAGCGCGAGATCAAACGAATCTCAGGCAGCAAGTCGCGGTTCCACTGGAAGCTGTAGGCCAATTGGGCATACCCGCCTTCTTGCTCCAACTCGCCTTTGCCCGGCAAGAATTCGGTGGCATCGACGATTGGAGTGTCGAAGACAGCGCTCACCCACTCGGAGCGGAGCTCCCAACCCTTCCACCGGGTCGAGAAGTCGAGACCCATGAACGAGAGGTCGAGATCACCGTCGGTGGAGTACCGCTGGTGATGGTAGGACGCCCCGATCTCAGCTCGTCGTCCGAAGGCATACCCCAAACGGCCGGAGAGGGCGCGGCTGGAGTTGTTGTCGCGGGTCTGGCGACTACCTCGGCGGTTGTTGAGTGCATCGTCTCCCAGGCCGTCGGTGATCGCGATCTCGTAGGTCAAGCGGTCCCCCGCGAACGGTTCCAAAACGCCGATGGCCAATAGCCCGCTAGCGTAAAAGTTCCCGGGCACGATTTGACGCATGGCTTCGGGGCGCGAAACGAGCGCATTGGTTGGTGAGTACCACACGAAGCGTTCGATGCCGAACGGAGTGTAGAAGCGACCCGCACGAAGTGACAGCCAGTCCAGCGCTCCCCACTCCAGGTAAGCTTGGTCGATCTCGACGGTGTCGCCGCTGTGTTCGTATTCAATCTCGATATGACCGAGTAGATTCGGCCCTAGTTGTGAGCGTACGAAGAGGTTGGCGTGATGGTTGTCGAACGTCGAAACGCCTGAACGTGAGCCATCGGGACCGGCATCAATGTACTCCAAATCAAGGAAGGCGTGGAGCTGGATGCGTTGCTCGCTCTCGCCATAGTGGAGTGCCCCGCCAGCATAACTGAGAGAAGGGAGGTACCTCAGCTTGTCGTCTATCATGCGTCTCTCGACCTCTACGGGAGCAACGATGGGAGAAGCTGTCGCGATCTTCGAATCTGCGTCAGGTGCCGCGGGCGCCGTGGGAACGAGGCCTGTTATGACTTGCTCGAGCGCCGCCAAGCGCTGCTCCAGGCGTTCGAGACGATCTGCTGATTCTCCTTCTGGTACAGCAGGCGTCAGGTGCCCGGCAGCTCGGAGCATGTCCTCCAACGCGCTGAGGCGAGATTCCATGCGCTGCAATCGCCCATCTTCAGAATTATTCGAAGAGGGGGAAGCGACGGCGGGAGACCTTGCCGTGAAAAGGCTGAGCAAGGCGATCAGTACTGCGCCGGCCTGCCGGCGTCTCGAAAGTAGGGTCATTGGAATTCCTCGTAGTCGCGGGTAGGTCATCAGAATAAGAATTGGAAACGTCACTTCCAATCAGCGGATTGGAGGTCGGTCCTAGTAGTGACTCTCCAGAGTTGATCTTAAGAACGAGATTACAATTTAATTGCAATGCTGCCTGTTGTACACGTTGGATCTCTTCTAGCCAGAGACTTTGCGTAGGCATACTTTCTTGCTGCTTATTTGGAGTCGAGCCGCGCTGGGCCGCTGCCGATCGCGCCGCGCTGGCTCGTGGGTACCTTCAACGATATTTTCAGAAATTCACTTGACCCCACTACAGCGCTTTGCTACTCTCCGCTGTCCGCGGCGAGACCGGAAGGTGCAGTCGAGAGCTTGGGCTGTCTAGCGACGTCTTCAAGATGAAGCTAGGCGATCAGCGTCTCTCGATGATGGCCAAAAGACCGACCTACCTGTTCAGCCCAACACAATTTAGTTAGACAGTTCGTAGCTCGTCGGTAGCCTCTCTCCGGCTATGTTGGAGAGGTGTCTCTGCATCAGGCGAGTTGAGATAAGACGCGCAATACCGTCAAGGTGTGCGAGCGAGTAGGAGACCTACGGATGCCCACGATTCATCAGTTGGTGAAGAAAGGCCGTCATCGTCACAAGGCGAAGACCAAGAGCCCTGCGCTTCAGGCGTCGCCTCAGAAGCGTGGCGTTTGCGTTCGCGTCTACACCCAAACTCCCAAGAAACCGAATTCGGCGCTGCGCAAGGTGGCCCGTGTCCGGTTGACTAACGGTATCGAGGTGACGACGTACATCCCAGGTGTAGGTCACAATCTGCAAGAGCACTCGATCGTCCTGATCCGTGGGGGTCGTGTAAAAGATCTGCCGGGTGTTCGCTATCACGTCGTCCGTGGCACGTTGGATGCGGTCGGTGTGGAAGATCGTCGTCGGGGTCGTTCCAAATACGGGACCAAGCGCCCGAAGTCGTGACGTTTCGTCCGAAGTCGAGGCTAGGTGTTGTCCAGATCTGAACGTCTTCCTGTCAAGTCCATAGAGCCTTTTGAGTAAAGAGTCGAGGTCGAACGATGCCAAGGCGCCGCGAAGTTCCAAAACGCCAGATTCTGCCGGATCCCCTGTACAGCTCGCAGCTGGTCACCAAGTTCGTGAACGTGGTGATGAAGGACGGTAAGAAGTCCGTTGCCGAGAAGTTGCTCTACGATGCTCTCGATCAGATCCAAGAGCGTACCCAAGAGGATCCAATCAAGATCTTCAAGCGAGCGGTCGATAATGTGAAGCCTGCCGTCGAAGTCAAATCGCGGCGTGTGGGTGGCTCCACTTACCAAGTGCCGATCGAAGTCCGTCCGTCGCGGCGGTTGGCGCTGTCGATGCGTTGGTTGATCCAAGGTGCCGCCCGGCGCGGCGAAAAGACCATGGATGCTCGTTTGGCCAATGAGTTTTTGGATGCCGCCCAAAATCGCGGCGCCGCGATCAAGAAGAAGGACGATACCCACCGAATGGCGGAAGCCAACAAGGCGTTCGCGCACTACCGTTGGTAGGTTGTTGGTGGTGGTCCGTCAGAGTCAATCCCTGAAACACAACCTTCAACGAAAGACAGCCTCTCTCAGAAAACCTGAAGCGGTCGTCATTTCGTAATTTCTGAGCATCCACCGATAGATGAGTCGTAGCGTTCGTCGAGAGTACGATATTCCAGGGGTCAGAGCCCTTACGATTTTACAGAATCGTTCGTTCGAGCTTTGGACCCCGGAGCGCAGTCATGGCACGCAGAGTCAGTCTAGAGAAAATCAGGAATATCGGCATCATGGCGCATATCGACGCCGGTAAGACAACGACGACTGAGCGCGTCCTGTACTACACCGGAATCAACTACAAGATCGGCGAGGTCCACGACGGGACCGCTACGATGGACTGGATGGTCCAAGAGCAGGAGCGTGGTATCACCATCACCTCCGCTGCCACCACCTGTACGTGGGACGACCATCGCATCAACATCATCGATACGCCGGGTCATGTCGACTTCACTGCTGAGGTCGAGCGTTCCCTGCGAGTCCTCGACGGTGCGGTGGCGGTGTTCGAT
>JAJCXQ010000699.1 GCA_029263355.1 Acidobacteriota bacterium
GGGTGTGGGTGGTGAAAAAGCTATGAGTGGGCTCAAAGTACCACACAGTCCAGAGGGTTGGCTGGAAATGGGGTTTTTGTGTTTTGGGTACCACACATATGCCGTGGGTTTGTCCACACAAAGGGGGAGATGAATTGTCAAAGAGCTAAGGGCTCGTGAGAAGCTGTCTAAGCGTCTCTGGTTTGTGTACGTCATTCGATGAGATCCACCTACCGAGATGCGTACACAGGGCGTTAGAGGGCTGTTAGTGCTCCTTCTCGTTCTTGTAGTCCGTTGATGATTGTCCAAGAGAGTGATTCGATCCACTTGAAGTGACCGCATTGCAGGGCATCCATTATATTTGTGTGGCATTCGTACTCTTCATCGGTGTAGGTATCAGCATCATTGAACTCTAGCAGCCATGTCTTTAGTTCATAATGTGTGGGTGGTGATATTTCATAGATGAATTCACAGATATTGTCCTCTTCTCTTAAGTCATAGTTGATGAGGTGGTCTAAGATATCCATGATTGCACTGTAAATCTCATCATTTGGTAAGATCTCTCCAGAATCATGGCACTTGTAGACGATATCAGTCATCCATTCAGGTGCATCATCTTTCAAGAACCAGAATTCTTTACCGTTTGTTCTTGTTTTCTTGCCGAAAGCTAGGGAAAACTCCTCTAGCAGCTCATTTATGTTCTTCATTTATGTGGTTCCTTTCTAAGGTTATCCACATTGTTGATAACTTGTGGATAACTATTGTTGATAACTTGTGGATAAGTCTAAGCGAACATATCCACAGGTAAGTCTAGCTTCAGGGTGTAACCTAGTTCTTTTATCCGCTCAATGGTCGCGGTGGTTAGTGTGGTAGTTCTGGCTATCGATGCGAAAAGCTTGGCTTTCTCACAGACGGGATAGACTTTATCTTCCCCGTAAACCGATTTGATTTGAACGGTTATTTGCATTGTGGTCCCTTCCTGTGCCAAAAATGGCGGTTGTGTCTCCCTCACTTACAGAAGACTCGTCCTCAATTCTTATACTTTCAGTATATCTAATGTTATGTAACGTGTCAAGCCTTTTAAAGTAAAAAGTTAAGATTTATCCTCCCGCCCTAGAATTACAGGGAATAAGTACTTTACTGTTAGGGGTAGTAAATGTAACGGTATGTTACAGCTGTGTATAGTATGGAAGTATATAGTATGTAACGTTACTATATATATACATATCATCATAGCAGCATGAACGACCCCCCCACCCTCGCCCATTGAAAACTCAATGATGGAGGAAGACACACCCATGAATTTCCCACAAAAATTTGGTATAATAAAAGTCCAGTAAGGGTCAGGTGACTGGCGACCCACAAATTCTATGAGTGACTGACCGGTGACGAACCGGATGTTTTGGATGGTCATTCGGTGAACAGGGGCTGACGAGCCCCTAACTTTTTACCACACAACCCCTACACCCTGTCCCAACATTGTGGTATAATGGGCGACCATGCAGAGCATACAAACGTTCTACAATGGTACCTACTACCGCAGTCGCCTAGAGGCACGCTGGGCTGTATTCTTTGATGAAATGAAAATACCCTTTGAATACGAGCCAAAAGCTTTCAAGCTGAAAGACAAATACACCTACATCCCTGACTTCTGTCTCCTCTCCAGTAGCCCTGACACAGTACCCACACAAGTAGATCCACATAGCCCACATCAACCAGTAGCTGTGTGGATAGAAGTAAAGCCCAAGAACCCTACTAATAAAGAGGCGTGGAAAGTTGAGACTCTGTCTCGACAGCTGCCTGAAACAGAAGTCTTCTTCTTTATAGGCCAGCCCACCAAGCCATTTGCTTCTGGTCATGGCATACTTAAGTTCCTGAACGGAGAAGTCCACCCGCTGAAGCAAGGCATGGTACAGTGCCCTAAGTGTGGCTACATAGGCATATCAACAGCCACACAAATAACAGATGAACAAGACTTCTGCCCTGACTGCCAAGACGCAACCCTATCCTTTGAAACAGAACAACTAACATTTGCCTACGCCACAGCACAAGCAACTGTATTCCCAGATCCTCCAATACCACACGAAGATACACACGAATGAGGAAATGGCCACGATGCATACACCACACAAACAAACCTGCGGTATACTGGGTTATGGGAGAACCTAAAAAGAACAAGTACTGTCAAGACTGCTGGATGAACGGGGAGCATCAGAAAAGGTACCACACAAATGGATAACTGCGAGCATAACCACACAAAGCATTACTGTTACGAGAGGGCAGTACTAAGATCTATGGGGGGCAAACCCCCTGTAAAACACTTTAGGTTCAGTATATGTGAAGACTGTGGTGAACTGTTTCTTAGAACTAAACCTAATGGAACCAGAGAGAATAGGCTTTTAAAGGAAGCAATGGCACCTAATGGATGAGCAAAAACCACCAGAGCTACCTACAACTGAAACCCGGTTAGTGGAAAGCAAGCGGGAAAACGCACCGCCTCCTATGACACCTCGTGAGGAAAAATTCTACTTGGAGTATGCTAAAACAAATAATTTATCCTTGTCTGCTGCGAAAGCATTCGGGTCTAGTAAGCTGCCAAAACATAAAGACCCTGTCAGATTCGCCAGAAGATTACTATCTACTTCTGGTTACGATGCTGTCTTAATGGAATATGTGGCTAATAAACAGGGATTAACAGACGTAAAGCTGTTCCAAGAATTAGCACAGGGCTTGGACACCTTACAGTGGGACGGCAAAGGGGAAGCTAAAATAAAGCTAGCTATCATACAGGAGGCTATGAAACTGAAAGGCAGATACCAACCTGAACGGCCAAAGCAGATCAACATAGATAACCGCACACAGAACACACAAACAAACGTAAAGATGCAAAGCTTTATTAACAACGCACGAAACGAACTAGACGACGACGAAATACTAAAGATACTAGATAAAACAGTTGATAACTTTGAGGGCGAGAATGTAACGGAACATCACGTACCAAAGGAGATATTTTCAGAAGGCGACAACTTAGGGTTGATCGCAGATGTTGAGGCAACAGAAAGGACGGAAGAGGATGAGTGACGAATGGACAGAAGGGCAGTTAACTGTACCGAAGCGGTGTTTAAAAATATTTGATTTATCAGAAGAATTTTTATTTGAGTGGCTTCGGAAGCACGCTAACAATTTACCTAGTGGTGCTAAGTTAGAGGGGATACATTATTATCCTGATAGGAGATCATTTGGTATTAAGGCATCCCATGATACTTTCCCGTTCCACGAAGAGGGCACAGTAATAGTACATGACACATTGGAGGTAACAGATGGGGACTGAACCGATGACATTCAAACCCGGTCAAGTAGTTTATACCAGTGAATTGAGCAGTGTACAGGCGATAACTGCTGGTGATGGTCAATGGTTTACAATTAAGTATGTAACAACAGGTAACCTAGATGATTGGTCTGAAACCCATGAGGTAGCTGTGTGAGCATTGAACGGATCGACTCAGAAGGATCGGTTAAGTTCCGTGTACGTTCCAAGAACGGGCGGAACCTTGGTACCTTTGGTACCCGGTCAGCAGCTGAGAATCGGTTACGTGAAGTAGAATTTTTCAAACACTTGTCTCGTAAGAAGAAGAGGCTTAAGTCTAGACGAACAGGTGGCACGAAGAGATTCTAATGGAGATGACTGAACAAGATAAATTTGAAAAACTTAGGCTATCGGCAGAAGCCTATCTCAGGCCGGATCGCTTCTATGACTTCTGTAGAGTTGTCATGGATCGCGATCTGGAGCCTGATCCACATGGTGAGATGTGTGCAGTAGCACAGTTCGCTGTGAATTCCTTTGAAGATTACTATGTGAGAAAAGTTACTCCCGGCCCAGAGGACAAGAACTACTACCTTATCCTAGCTCCTCGTGACAGTTTTAAATCAACAGTTTTTAATGAATGCCTAGCTGTATGGCTGATACTCAAACATCCTGACATACGTATACTAGTAGATAGTGAGACAATCACCAAAGCAGCTGCATTCGTTTCAGCAATCCAAAGCCACCTAGAAAGCAACAAGGTACTACGTGCTATGTATGGTGCATTAGATCCCAAGAAGCGGGACGATTCCCTGTGGACAAGAGAGAAGTTCACAGTATCCACACGTACTAAGGTTGGCTTGCGGGAACCTACCGTTACAGCTTCTGGTATCGGTAAATCAAAACCCGGTATGCACTATGATGTAATCATTGCTGATGACTTGGTATCAGAGAAGAACGTTACGACAGATGAACAGATAGAGAAGACAAATGAACATATCAAGCTATCAGGCTCACTCTTATCACCCGGAGGCTTGTTGCTCGTGGTGGGCACAAGATGGCACTTTTACGATCCTTACGGGTATATCATCAACGATCCAGACCAAAGCTCCGTCTATAACGTATACATTAGGGGAGCTAAAGATAGTGACGGCAAGCTTTACTTCCCAACTAGATTGACCCAAGCCTTCTTAGATAAGAAGCGTAAGATACAGGGCAGCTATATTTACAGTTGTCAATACATGAACGATCCAGTACCTGAAGGGGAACAGGCTTTCGATGTCAATTTATATAACGTAATAAGCGAAGACGAATTCAAAAACGAAATACTACCGAGTGAACCATACAACTGGTTCTTTCTAGTTGACCCA
>JAJCXQ010000700.1 GCA_029263355.1 Acidobacteriota bacterium
TCGAGCATTTCTTCGGAGACATCCCCGGTGGCAAACCGATTCCCTCCCTCGAGGTGCCGTTGGCCCAGCTGAAGGAAGAGCGGCGGGAGATCCAAGGCGACGATGTGCAGCTGCCACGTATCTACATGGGCTACAACGCTCCGGCTTATGGCGAGGATGCCTGGTATGCCGCGGATTTACTGGCGGCGGCGCTGGCTGAGGGCAAGTCGAGCCTCATGTACGAGGATCTCGTTTACCGCCGGCAGTTGGCGCAGGATGTCGGGTGTTATGTTTTCCCTACCGAGGCCACAGCGACTTTTGCGGTGATTTCGACCGCCAAGCCGGGAGTCGATCCTCGCCAGCTCGAGAAGGCCCTGTCGGAGCATTTTGCGCGGGCGGCGGACGAACTGCTGGCGGACGCTCATTTCGAGCGTGCCTTGAATCAGCGCCTAACCGACTACTACAGCCAGCTCCAGACCCTCGATCGTCGGGCCGACCTGTTGTCGATGTTCACCACCTACTTCGACGACCCTGCCGGCATGATTCGGGAGGTCGAACGCTACCGTTCCCTCACCCCGGAAGATGTCCGAGCCTTCGCTGCTCGGCATTTGGGGAGTGGCCAGCGCGCGGTGGTGACCGTCGTGCCGAAAGGCGATTTGGAGGATGCGAGCGGAGGGCGATCGTGAGCGTGGCGCCGGCTGGGATCGACCGCTCTCAGGTGCCGTCTCCGGGAGCTTTGCGAAGCTTTGATTTTCCAACCTTCCGCCACCACCGTCTCGACAACGGTTTACGAGTTTTGGCCGTCAGTATGCCGCGGGTACCGTTGGTGGATCTTCAGATCCTGGTCCCTGCGGGTGCTCATTACGAAGCGCGCGAGAGTCCGGGACTGGCCCATTTGCATGGCAGCTTGCTCGACGAAGGGACCCTTCAGCGATCGTCTCTAGAGCTTGCCGGCTTGGTTGAGGGCTTGGGGGGCTCACTGAGCTCTGGCACTGGATGGAACATGGCCTACGTCGAGGCCGGATTGTTGTCGAGTCATCTCGATCGCGGTCTCGAGTTGTTGGCCGAGGTTGTCCGTTCTCCTGGCTTCGCCGCCAGCGAGCTCGATCGAGTGCGACAGCGGATCCAGGCCGATATTCTGCGTCGCAAGGGACTGCCGGCATCTCTGGCCGATCGTTTCTTCGCGGCGGCCGTCTATGGCGATACGGTCTACGGTCGGCCGCTGATCGGCACCGCGGAAAGCCTGGAGCAGATCGATCGTGAGCTTTTGATGGCCTTCTACCGTCAGCATGTCGTTCCCGATGGGTCGACCTTGATTGCGGTAGGCGACCTCGATCCCGATGATCTTTTGACGCAGGCGATCAGCCACCTCGGCGCCTGGGAAGCCTCGCCACAGCCTAGCCTGCCGGTGATCGAGGCGGTGCCTTTGGCGCGGACAGAGGTCCACATTGTCGATCGGCCAGAATCGGCCCAGACCCAGCTTTTGTTGGGACACGCAGGGGTTCCGCGCAGCCATCCGGACTACCCTCAGACCATCTTGCTCAATGCGATTTTCGGCGGCAAATTCACCAGCCGAATCAATCTCAACTTGCGCGAAAAACACGGCTTTACCTACGGCGCGCAAAGCGGATTCGCTCGGCGTCGCGGCCCAGGCCCGTTCAGTGTGCGGGCAGCGGTTGGCACCGATGTGGCGGGGGCTGCGACCGAGCAGCTGTTGCTCGAGATGCGACGGATTCGAGAAGAGCCGGTGAGCTCCCAGGAGCTCGAGGAGACTCAGGATTATCTGGTCGGTGTCTTCCCCTACACCCTGCAGACCATCAGTGATATCGCCAAGCGCCTTGAAGCGATCGCTATCTTCGATTTACCGATGGACTACTACGAGCACTACCCGGCAGTACTCGCCGACATCAGCCAAGAGGACCTGTTGGCAGCAGCTCAACAGCACCTTGATCCCGATCATTTGGCGATCGTCGCGGTGGGGCCGGCGAAGGATCTCAGGCCACAGATGGAGTCTTTCGGGCCGGTTCTTGTCCACCAGCCTTAGGTCTTACGTGCACCACGGCTTCACCTGACCACGTGCCAACGGGTCTGGCGGCCGGCCAAGTAGAGAACGCGTTCGCCGTCGAAGATGGCGCTTTGTTCCAACTTGATCTGCACCCACTGGCCATCCCAGGCGTCGATGTTCACTTTGACATTACCTTCGATCGCGTAAGCGGTGTTGGGGTGGAGCTGCCAATCGCCGCGGACCGCGGTGGGTCCCTGGTTGTCCCACATGCCGATGGTCGGTCCGGGAGCGTGGCCGAAGAAGCCAAGAGGGTGGGTGTAGATGCTGGCGTGGATGCCTTCCGCTTCCGCTGCTCGCCGGGTAGCGGCGAGGATCTGGTTGCCGGTGCGTCCGGTCTCGAACTCGGCGGTCAGCAGATCTTGCCAGCGATTGCCGATCGCCAGAGCGGCGACCAGGTCAGCCGGAACTTCGGGCTCGCCGAGCTTCAACACGTAGCCCATTTCCTGAGTATCGGTGCACAGTCTCAAGTAGCAGATGCCGACGTCGGTGTGGAGGACATCGCCGCGCTGGATGACTCGATGTTCACCGCAGAACGGAGACGCACTCTCGCAACTATCACCTAATCGCTGTGCATTGACGTGGGGCATGAACCAGATCGGCAGGTCGAGATCGGTGAAACGTTTACGGATATACCATTCGACGTCTTGAGTGGTGGTCACCCCCGGCGTCACCTCCTGCTCGGAGAAGGCTTCCGAGATCACACCGCGCGCCAGCTCGACGATGTGTGGATAAAGTTCGAGCTCGCCGGCGGTGCGCGTCTCGATCCAGCGGATGACTAGGTCTTCGGCGCTCACGATACGGTCTTCGAGCTCCGGTCCCAGAGCCTCGAGCAGACGATCGCGCAGGCTGGCGGTCAGCCCATCGGCCACCGGCCAGTGTCGGCTGATGTTGATGCCGATGCGTTGCGGCGCACGTTCCGTGATGATTTCGGCCAAGCGGGTCCATTGCTCGTCCAGGTCGCCGCCTTCCCACACCGACTCGTAGAGATCACCGACGCCGTAGCGGCTGACCGTCACGCGCTCGATCTCCTTACCTGCCCCAGGATCGTGGAACACCAGCATCGTGGTGCGCCGGGCGGCAAAAACCGGTTCGGGCACCAGCGTCATATAAACCGGATCTTCGGCATACTCACGGTTGATCACTAGCCACATGTCGATGCCGGTGTCACGCATCAGCTTGGGCAGAAGATGGTCGAGTCGATCACGAAGGTTACGGTTGATCGGTTCGACGCGTTCGCGTTCGGACAGTACGGCCCCTGGGCCCGGGACGAAACGCCCCTGATCGTCAGCTGGTGCTTCGGCGTAGGCGGGGCTGCCGATAAGAAATGGGGCGCCGCCAACCAGCAACAGGCCGCCGGCCAGTCCGAGCAGGAACCGAGTTGCCGAAGCTCCCGGTGAGGAGACTCCTGCCTGCCGAGCTTGTACCGTCCAGACGTTGGCTACCATCGCGCTTCTCCTTCGAGGGCCGACCCAGAGTTTACGGATCGGAGTCGGTAGGGAACTGAGCAAGTGTTTCGTCTATACTCATCTGAGCATTGGCACGCCAAGCGCAGGTCCGGTATGCCGTGGTGGCATCCTGGGTGGATCCCGGAGAGCTGCTGCAAACTGGTTCTGCCATCCCTATATTGATCTCAGACGACAAGGAGAACAAGCCATTTCAGCCAAAGTATTTGTCGGAAACCTCAGCTACACAACCACCGAGGGCCAGCTTGCCGACCTGCTGTCCGATGCCGGGCAGGTTGTTGACGTCTATCTGCCCGCCGACCGCAACACCGGACGCCCCAGAGGCTTCGCGTTTGTCGAATTTTCGAATGCGGATGAAGCTGGCGCTTGTATCGAGAAGTTCAACGAGTACGAGGTGGACGGGCGCAAGCTCAACATCAACCTGGCCGAGGATCGGCCGCGGCGTTCTCCGAGCTTTCGCCCGGGTCCTGGAGCGGGTGGTGGTGGCAATCGTTTCGGTGGCGGTGGCGCTGCTGGCGCTGGCGGCAGGCCTTCGCGCCCCAAAGGCAGCCGGCGAGGTAAGAGAGGCAAGAAGCGCAGCCTCTAGCGTCCTGAGGAGAGCGAGATCTTTCACGGGGCGAGGTTCAGCTTTCCGAGGCGAACGATGATGGCCCTCGAGGTTGGCGATGACATCGCCTGCCGCAGCGGGGCCGTCGAGCCAAACCCTTGGTGGCGACGCGCGTATTGAGTCAGGAGAAAGCGACCTGACATGACACGAGCCCAGCCTAACCATTGCGTTGCCGTTGTTCTGTTGGTTTATGTTGCCTTCGCGTTCTGTGCGACTGCACAGGAGCCCCGGGATGTCGTATCGCAGGAGATCGATGTCCGCCTTGCAGAGATCGAGATCGTCGTCACCAACCGCAATGGCGAAGCGGTCAGTGGTCTCACGCGAGAAGACTTCGAGGTGCTCCAGGATGGTCGATCCGTTGAACTGACCCATTTTCGAGCAGAGGCCGCCGCCGATTCGATGGTGACCGGTGTTGTTGACTCGAGCGGTCTGAATGAGGCAGTTGCTGACGCCGAGCTCAGTGAAGGGTCGGCCGGTGGACGTTGTGCGGATGGGCGCTGTTCTGAGGATCACTCGGAGACGGATCGCGCCGGTCGCCCGCGTCTGAATTTGATCGTCTACATCGATCGCGGTTATCTGGAGCTCGGTGACCTGAAGAATTTGCGCGATGAGCTGAAGCTCTTTTTGCGCCAGGCATTGGCCCCGGGCGATCGCGCCATGTTGGTGTCGGCGGAGCGATCCTTGCAACTGCATCAGTCCCTGACAACTCTCCCCGAGCTGGTGGTTTCGCAGCTCGATGACATCCAGGAGCGGCCGGGGGGTGGGCGTTTTGCCCAGCAGTACCTGAGCATCCTGCGCGACATTCAGCGGATCAAGAGCCAGGGTACCGATCTTGACTCTCGTGATCCGACCTTGCTGGCGCGGGGCTTCCTTGGCCAGGTGCAGGCGTTTGCCGCAGAGGTCAACGGCGAATTGCGCCAGACCACCGATCAGCTGAAGCAGTTGATCCAGACAATTGCGGGCTTGCCGGGTCGTAAGGCGGTGCTCTACATCGGTGGTCGAGTGCCAGCGGTCCACAGTCAGCGCCTGTTCGACGCCTGGGACGAAGCGTTTGGACGCAACTCTAGTTTTCAGATCCCTGACGGCGGCGGCGGCGTGGCTGGAGGAGAAGACGGCGGTGGCGCCGTCGACGCTGGGGCTCTGTCCGCTGACAACGCACTCTTCGACTCGCTCGCGGGAGCTGGCGCCAGCTATACGATCGATGCCGCCAAGGCGGTGAGTGAGGTGGCCGAGCTTGCCAGCGTTCACGATGTGATCTTCCACACCCTCGACGCCAGCGCGCTGCGCGGTTCGGCATCGGTCTTCTCGATTTCCGGCGATGCCGCGTTGGGGGCTCGCGGCACGGTGCCGAACCCGTCGCCGACGCTGGTGCCGGGATCGATCTCAGACAGCCTCGGCTCGCTGCGCGACCTAGCGTTGGGCACCGGCGGTCGGGCGTTCTCGGGTAGTCGCAATTTCCGTGTCGCTTTCGAGAGTCTCGATCGCGACCTCAAGACCTACTACTCACTCGGCTTCCAGCCCTTGGAGTCGAAGAAGGGGAATTCTCGGATCGAGGTTCGTTTACGTGATCGCCGCGACAGGTCAGATGGCGGTAGCCATGGCAAGCTGAGGGTGCGTCATCGGTCACGTCTGCGCCTCAAGGATCGGGACACCGAGGCCGCAGAACGAACGGTTTCGGCGCTGTTGCTGGAAGATGCCGATAACCCGCTACAGGTAGAAATCGAAGCTGGCGAGCCGACGGTGGTGAACAACTCAGCTACCGGTAAGAAGGCCGCAGGTAAGAAGACCACAGGTAAGAGGGCAGCAGCCAAGAACAGGTTCAAGTTGCCGGTGTCGGTCAGCGTGCCGTTGGCCCAGTTAGCGCTGGTGGCGGATGGCCGGCACCATACCGGACGGCTTTCGATCTTCGCCACGTCGGGTGGTCTCGGGGGAACCGGATCGGTCATGAAAGCGGTGGTGCCGGTGAGGATCGCCAACCAAGATCTGCTGACGTCGCTGGGGCGTCGCGTGGCGTATCAACTCGAGTTGGTGCTGCCTGCTGGCTCGGGCCGGATCGCGGTCACCGTCCGTGATGATTTCAGACCCATGTCATCAACCGCGACCACTTCGGTGCATGATTTCGATAAGGAAGTCCTCGGCAGTGACGTCTCCGGCGGCAGTGCCGTTTCCGGCAGTGACGCTATCGGCAAACCGTCGGATTCTGACTCCAGCGTAGAATGATCGCGCGCGGAATCCTCGCTGGGATTCTTTGGCTAGCAGGCACGGTGACCTCGTCACTGGCCGCTGAGCATACGGTGGTGCGGACGCATCGCGAGGCGGTGGTCGAGATGCGGGTAGCGGCGCTGATCATGAGCGGTCAGCAGGGTGGCGCGTTGCCGATCGCCCTCGCGATTCTGCCCGGGGTAGACGATCCAGAAAGCTTCACCGCCATGGTCGAGATCGACGGTGCAGCGTTACTCGACAGTCTTCTCGCGGACGGTGTCGCTGAAGACGGTACTGATGAAGATGGTACTGATGAAGATCGTCCAATCACAGGTCGCGAGTCAGCAGCCATCCGATCGGTCGCCGGTCCGTTGGTCGTTGATCTGTTCGCTTACGTTCTCGGTGATCAGCTCGATGTGCTCGACCAGCAGAGTGTCTCCCTCGAGCTCGACGCGGTCGCCCACGGAGAGGTCCTGGCGGCCACCGGCCTCAAGTTTTTCGTTCCACTTGCCTTGACGGCTAACGCCGTGGATGGCCCGCGTCAGCTGCGGGTTTTGGCGCGGGTTGGCAAGACGTTCGGACTGCGCGGGACCGAAGTGAAGGGAATGTCCGGTGATCCGCCCCAGGCCTGGCCACCGGCATTCGCCGAGTTCGACGAACCGTGGTTGATCGCCATGCCCCAGGGCGAGGTGGTCTTGCCGCCCCCTTTCGGCTTCGGCGCTGGGGCTGTTCTACCGACCTCGCGGGCCTTGATCGTCGCTGGCGAGCCCATGTTGGGGCAGGCCTTCGCCGCCCCGTTACCTGGCTCGCGGCTCATTGCGTTGGTCAGGAGTCCCGGCGATGCGGCCGTTGTGTGGCCGCTCGAAATTGGTGAACGTGAGCAAGTGCGGTCAGTGACTCCCTTCGACGCTACGCCTTTCACAGTGGAGAACGCTGATCTCGATCCCGGGCTCTACGAGATTGCATTGGCTTGGGGACCCGATTCTGATGAGCTGCCGGACGCGACCAAGGCTCGGGCGTCATCGAGTTATGTGCCGGTTTTCATCGCCTCGCCAGCGAGGACCGATGCAAGGGATTTAGACAGGGGCGTTGAGCAGCCAGAGCTCTCGCCGGAGACCAGGACGAAGAAGCGTCGACCGCCGAATCGCAAGCTCAAAGAGCTCTTGGCCCGGATTGCGACCGATTATTTGTCGGCCCTGCGGCAGTTGGTGGCTGGTGAGCGACGTGCTGCCTTGGCGACGCTGAGCGCCAGTGAGACCGGAGTCGTCGAGCAGCTCAATGCAGATGCGGTCCCAATCCTGGCTGCAGGCCAAACGTCGGCGTTGGCATCGCTTACAGATTCCGAGTGGCGAGCTGTCTTGCCGGCGGCACTGTTGCACCTCGATCTCAGCCAGCGTTATCGACGCCAGCATCGTTTCATCCTGACCCATCATGCGACGCAACGAGTGGTGGAGTTGGCGAGGGCCGCCGCCACGCGTTTGGCGACACCGGAGGCGTCGGTCGAGGCGGCCAGGACGCTCGCCGGCCTGGGAAGCCAGTACCAGCTGACCGGTTCTCTAAGCCAAGCCAAGAAGCTGTTCGACCAAGCCCTCGATCTAGCGGACGATGCGACGGCGTTACTCGGGCTCGCCACCTTGCAGGAGAAGCGAGGGCATTTTGTGGAGGCTGTTCCTGCGCTCGAACGGCTGGTCACGGTCCAATCCGAATTTCCCGAGGGGCGGTTGCGGCTAGCGCTGAATCGGATCCGCACCGGCCGAATCAAACCGGCACGGGACGATTTACGGCGCCTGGCCCGACAGACAGACTCTGATTGGGTGGCGGTGGTGGCGCACCAGGAGCTGGCGCGCCTGGAGGTAGAGCGCAGCGACTCGCGGGCGGCGGTCAAGCTGTTGCGACGTGGGTTGCAGCGCTGGCCGGGCCACCCAACCCTGGCCATCCAGCTGGCTTACGTTCTCGAATCGCAAGGCCAGGGACGAGCATCCCTCGAGCTGCTGACGGAAACCCGTTTCGCGAGCGCGACGGCAGAGTTTGCGGCCCGCGAGCGGTCACGTTACAACGCGTGGTCAGAGCAGCTCCCGAAGGCTAATCGTCACCAGCTCGACCTCTTGGCGGAGACCCGTCTTGCCGATCTTGGCCGGTGGCTCGCTGCACAGCCTGGCGCGACTCCGGTTGGCACGAATCCGGCTGGTACGACTCCGGCTGGCACCACTCCGTCTGGCGGGGCGGCGGGTGGGGATGGCGGACGATGAGCCGGAGAACATGGTCCTGGCAGACTGTGATGATGCTCTGTGGTTGCTGTGCCTGGACCATTGCGATCCTCGCGGAGGAGCCCAGTGTCATGCTGGTGAGCCCGGCGCCTGGGGAACCGGTCTTCGGCGAGGTTGAGATGATCGCCGAAGTGGTGGCCGAGACTCCCGTTCGGCGGGTGACCTTTCGAGTCGACGGAATCGTCGTCGGCGAGCTGACCGAACCTCCCTATCGGCTCAACGTCGGCGTCGCTGACAGTGGCGTCGAGCATCGGTTCGAGGTGGTGGCCGAAAACGTCAACGGTGAAGTCGGAACGTCGTTGTTGGTGTCGCCCCGGTTCGAAATCGACGACGAGGTCGAACTCGAGCTGCAACAACTATACGTCACCGTCACCGGCCAGGAGACGCGGGCGTTGGATCTCGCAGCCGACGACTTCGTGGTCGTCGACAACGGCGCGACCCAGAGTCTGGTGACCTTCGAGCGTGGTGATGTGCCGTTGACCGCATTGCTGTTGGTCGACGCCAGTGACAGCATGCGCGGTGAGCGACTACAGGCTGCACTCGCTGGCGCCAGCGCCTTCATCGACGGCATGCAGGATCTCGATCAGGCGAAGTTAGTGCTGTTCGCCGAGCGGGTGCTGCATGATTCGCCGTTCACTAATTTTGCAGAAGTTCTGCAGACCGGCCTCGAAGGAGTCGAAGCCCGCGGCTCGACCGCGCTCAACGATCACCTCTACGTGGCGCTGCGGTTGCTCGAACCGCGGCAAGGTCGGCGGGTGATCGTTCTGCTATCCGATGGTGTCGACGTCGCCAGCGTGCTCCAAATGCGCGAGGTTTTGACCAGCGTGCGACGTTCCCAGGCGTTGATTTACTGGTTGCGTCTCGGGGCCACAGCAAGCGGCCACACGTCTGCCTGGCGTGATGTCGAAGGTCATCGTGAGGAATTCGAGCTGCTCGAACGTGGCGTCGAGGACAGCGGCGGCCGCATCTTGATCTTGCGAGATATCTCCCAGACCCGCGCTGCCTTCACCGAGATCCTCAATGAGCTGCGGGATCAGTATGTGCTGGGCTACTATCCGACCAACAATCAAGGGGACGACAGCTGGCACGAGATCAAAGTCAGGGTACGGGGGCGAGGCTTGGACGTTCGAGCTCGGCAGGGGTACATCGATTTTCGATGAGTCCGATCCGCCGAATTGCAGCGATTCCTCCTGGGATACCCCCGCAGCTCGCAAGTGCCCTCGGCGCGGCGCGAGGTTGGCTCACCTATCGCACCCGAGCTTCTGAGCGCCGTCGGGTCGACGATGGCCTACGGCAAGCCTTTGCCGATCTCGAGTCGAGTCGGCGTCAGCGCCTGTGCCGCGAAACCTTTGTTGCGGCAGGCCGTGGGGCCTGGGAGCTCGGCGTCGCCCGCCGGTGGCAGGCCCAGCGCTTGTGCCGCCGTTTGAACCTTCAGAATTGGCAGCGATTGGTCGAGGCGGAAGATCGCGGTTGCGGTGTGGTGCTCGTCGTGCCACCGATGGTCTATTGGCCCTTGGTTCCCCTGGCGATTGGCCTCTATCGCGGCCCGGTCGACATGCTGGGATCACCGGGTCGCGAGCCTGACGCGCGCTCCGACTTCGACACCGGCTTGCGTTCATGGGCCACGCATCTGGCCTCAGAACCTCTTTTGGCTTGGGGCAGCGATGCTAACAGCGACGTTCTATCGACCCTGCGTCGTGGTGGCCGGGTGGTGGCGCCTCTAGGGCCCGCGATGGGTGACGACGCGATCAATCTACCGTTTCTCGGTGGGCAAGTCCGGGTGTCTCGAGCGATAGCTCAGGCTGCTCGCGAGACCGCTGCGCCGCTCGTGCCGGTTTTTGCAGAGTCCGCTCCTGAGGCGGGGCGGGCCATGTTTCGGATCGTCGTCCAAGAGCCGCTCGAGTCTCGCAAGCTGACCCCGGAAGAGCTGATGCAGCAGGCTCTGCGAGCGGTTGAACAGGAGATTCTTCGCCAGCCTCAGCTGTGGCTCGGGTGGTCGGGAAGCGACATACAGCTGTAAGACAAAATGTAATCTGGCTGTGCGACCCTTCTCCTCCCACGAAGAGAGTCCGGTCGAAGGGAGGCCGAGGAAATGTCTCGACAACAGCAGAATGCAAACTTTCGCGAGCCCGGAGCTGTGAGCCTGGGCCATCGTTTCGCGCAGGAGCTCCAACACATTATCTTGGTCAGCCTGTCGCCGATGATTGCATCGCGTCTCACCGAGCTGTTCGGTGCGGTGGCGCCCAATGCGACCCTCGTCAACACCCGGCTGAACCGTCTCGAGCCACCGCGAACGTCGCCCCGAGGTACCCTCATGGTGTTGCCGGATCAATCCGCCGAAGGTGGCGGCGTGGTGGCGTTACGCAACATGCGGTCGATCGGGGTCGATACCCCGACCCTCCTGTTGGCGGTTGACGATGACTTCCAATGTCCCCGGGATATCGACCTGCTCGGAGACCTCGACGTCCTACCGTTGGCCGAGTTGTCGCGGTTCTCCCTGCGTCGCAGCCTGATCGTGCTCGGGGCTCGTTTGGACAGCCAGAAGCTGCTGACCGACGTCGCTGGCCGTTTACGCTCTTATGAGAGCGCCCTGGCGGACAAGGACACCGAACGATCCCAGGCCCTCAACGTTGCCAAAGCACTCGAAAAGCGTTTGAGCGTGGTTGAGAATGAGCTGCGACAGAGCGAATCCACCTGGGCCGATCGTGTTGCCAAGGCGGACGGGCGGGTCGAGGAGCTCGAACTGCGTCTCGCCGAGCTGACCGCTGTCAACCCCGGCGGCAGTACCCTCCAGGCGACCGATCCTCAGGCAGCCAATTCTCAGGTGTCCGAAGAGGCTGCGGCACAGGCCCGGCAGCAGCGCGAGCTCGCGACCGAGTTGGCATTTCATCGCGACGAGCGTCACCGGCAAGACGCCACCATCTCGGAGCTCCGCCAGATCTGCGCCAAGCAGGAGCACGAGCTCCATCGGATGGCGTTCCAGCGTCAGCAGATCACTGAGCTGACGGCGAAACTAGACGCCTCTGATCAATCTCGTAACCAACAAACTCAAGAGATTCTGGCCGGTCAGCAGCGCATCAGTGAGTTGGAAGAAAATCTCGCAGCGATTGCCGCTCTCCTGGGTACTGAGCCGCAAGCAGCCCGAGCCAACCCTGGCGCTCTGCTCCAGAAGTTGGCCTCCCGGTTGATGCGAATCGAACGCCAGTGGTCCGAGCCCCGGGCCCGAGTCACCTCGATGTCGACCAGCTAGCTGGTCCAGTTTCTGCTCCTCGACATTGGACAGATAAAAAATGGCAAAGATCCCATCCCAGGAAGTCGACGACTCTAAAGTTATTATTGACGCGCTCAGGGAGCGAAGCGAGGCGCGCTGGCCCATCACCTTCGAGGCCAACGAGAGCACGGGCCGGTCGGCCGAATCGCATTGAAAGTCGATTGTGGTCTTCTCAACGCCAGGTGACCAGGAATGACTCTCGATCGCGGTCTCGGCAGCGTCAGGAGACCAGGAATGACGCTCGATCAGGGTCCCGGTAACGTCAGGAGACCAGGAATGACGATCGATCGCGGTCTCGGCAACGTTAGGAGACCGCGATTTATGCTCAATCGGGGTGTCTGAAAGCCGCGGAGACCGGAATCTGCTCTCAGGCCCAGGAAGTGAGATGAATTGCCTGGTCAATCTCTAGTGGGCACACAACCCTCGACGTCCGCCCGGACGCCGTGACGCGGTCATTGCACTTACTGACGCCGAACATATGTTCGACGACGACTTCGATCCTCGAAGTTCGCTGTTCAAGTTGTCAGCGAGCGGGCTCGAACTATTGATGGCGTCGGCGAGTCCGTCGGCAAGTCCTTGGGGAGCCAACGATCGAGTATCTGGAACAGCATCGCTTGACTATGGGGCTTGGTCAGGAAGTCGTCCATCCCCGCGGCGAGACACTTCTCTCGATCTTCTTTGAGAGCGTGAGCCGTGATCGCAATGATCGGCAGATGCTCGCCAGCCGGCTCTCGCTGGCGGATTCGTCGCGCCGCTTCGTAGCCGTCGAGCACGGGCATCTGGCAGTCCATCAAGACCAGGTCGTACGAATGTCTATCGAGGGCGGTCAGAGCTCCCAGGCCGGAGTCGACGGCATCAACTCGGTAGCCGCGGCTCCGCAACTGATGGATCGTCACGAAGCGGTTGGTTTCGTTGTCCTCGGCGAGCAAAATCCGATGCCTGATTCCGTCTTCTGTTTCTGGCGTCGTCTCTGTGATCGCCGTCTCGGCTGTTATCGTCGCCAGCTGGTGGGACTCCGCCATCTGTTCTATCGGCGCCGCTTCGGGTTCAGGTGCAAGAGGGAGCGGAACATCGATCCAGAAAACAGAACCCTGCTCCGGACTGCTCTCGACTCCAATCTCTCCGCCCATCGCTTCGACGAAACTTTTACAAATGAAGAGACCGAGCCCGGTACCGCCGAACCGGCGGGTGATGGTGTTGTCACCTTGGTTGAACGATTGGAATAAACGGGAAAGGGCCTCTGGTCCGATACCGATGCCAGTGTCTCGAACACTAAAGTGGAGCCACCTAATCCCGTCGCCATCGTTGCCATCGCCCACACCGTCGACGGTGACCTCGACCTGTCCTCGTTCAGTGAACTTGATGGCGTTGGAGACCAGGTTGTGGAGCACCTGGTTTAGCCGAACAGGGTCGCCAAGGAATCGGTCCGGGAGATCTTCGGCCAAAGTCGAGTGGAGCTCGAGTCCTCGGGCCGCAGCAGCGGTCTTGTGAAGTTGGATCACCTTGTTCACGATTTCGCGAAGCGATAACTCGATGGTCTCCAGGTTCAGTTTGCCAGCTTCGATTTTAGAGAGATCGAGGATGTCGTCGATGACTCGCAGCAGGCTGTCAGCCGAGGCGATCTGAATCTCGACGAGCTCCTGCTGGTGCGCTTGCAGATCGCTGTGAAGCAGCAGCTCAGCCATGCCGGTGACGCCATTCAGCGGCGTTCGTAACTCGTGACTCATGTGGGCTAGGAATTCACTCTTCGCGTCACTGGCCTGTTCCGCAATCTGCTTCGCGATCCGCAATTCCTCGACGCGGCGCCGCTCCCGTGCTGCTTGGGCGGACAGTCGACGCAATATCGCATGTTCGATAATCGCCATGGTACCGAGGACCAGCAACGCCACAAACACCACGACCTCGCGTGCCTCTTTGGTATCGGTACTGAGCACACCGAAACTGTAGAGGCCGTAGTGCATGAGCGGAAAGACCAGAGCCGAGGCCACCAGAGGGCTTCCGGTACGCTCCCTCGCTAGCTCATCGGCTGCGTTGCGAGGGGCTGGTACGGCTGCTGGATCGGTGTCGAAGTGATGGTGCCGGAGGCGAGCGGCCAGCACCAGCGCCACCATCGGCAAGTTCCACAGCAGATCGGTCTTCTGTCCCGGTTTCCACAACAACATTTCGGCGTAGGTCAGGCTCTCCAGAAAGTCCATGCAGGCGAAGAGGACAAAGCTCAGACTGAGCAGGCCGTAGAGGACCCGCCACCGCCGAGTCACGGTCTCTCCCGCCAGCAAGGCGAAACGCAATGCCACCAGAAGGTCGAGGGCGACATAGAGGTAGAGGGATCGCAGCCAACTTTCGTAAGCCTCTGGGTCAAGATGTCTCGGGACGACAACAAAATAGATCAGCATCCCGAACAGCAGGAGGATCGTTCCCGAGGTTTCCAATCGACGACGTGCTTTGTTGGAGGCGCGTCGGGAAGGGAGATGGGGCTTGATCTCAGCGGCGAGTAAGACCACGAGGTAGTGGAGAGCGTAGAGGCTGTCGGTGGTCAAGTCGATCTGCGGGCCCCACCACGCTTGCGGAGCGAAGGCATTGATCAGGGCAACAACCCACCACACTCCGAGAGCGAAGATCACGAGTCCCCAGAATCGGCGCTCAGAAGCTGCGGTGAGCCGAGGCAGTCCGTTGAACACTGCCAGCATCAAGAAGGGCAGGAACAGGGCCGAGGCATACACATCGGCGAAGAAAGACCAATTTTCAGCGCTAAATAACGGCAAGAAATACGGAAGATGAAAGATCACCAAGAAAGCGAGAAAGGCTTTCGAGACAGGATCTTTCTTGAGGGTAGCCCACATAGAAAGGATCTATTTCTTGCTATCTATGACTGTCATATTCATCGACATCTCAAGTTCGGATTCGCTCTGCCAAGCGATTGAAATACAAGGCCTTGCAGTATAGGAGCGCCTCCTGCAAGCGGTCAAACCAGGGCTTTACCAAGGCGCTCGTCGAAATCGCTCAGCGTAGCCGAACTGATAATTCACTAAATGTCATTTGGCCTAAATTTGCCGAGGCAGGGCGATGAAGAAGGTGCTGCCGGACCCCTCGCCGTCCGATTCCACCCAGACGCGACCGTGATGCATTTCCACGATCCGTTTGGTCAAGGCCAGTCCGATGCCGGTGCCGTCGGTATCCTGGCCGAGTTGCTCGAATAGTCCAAAAACACGTTCTTGATGCCGCGGCTCGATGCCAATGCCGTTGTCCTTGACGAAGACGACAATATCATCCTGATGGGGCTGGTGACCGATCTCGATCGTTGGCACGGCCGGGTCACCAGCAACCTTGGGTCGGGCGAATTTGATGGCGTTGTCGATCAAATGCTGCAGCGCGTCGCGAATGCGATCGCGGTCGCCGAAGGTGGTGGGTAGGTCGGGTGCGATCTCGATGTGGATGCCACCATCACGGATTCGGCCGCCAAGCTGTGACACCGCTTCCTGAGCCAGTTCTCCCAACCGCAGCTCAGTCGCTGGGTTGAACATGCGGCCGATGCGAGATAGAGCCAAGAGATCATTGAGCAGCTCACCCATCTTCTGAGTCGCGCCTTGAATCCGTTCGATATCACGTTGCGTGCGTTCGGTGTCACCGGCGGCGATATCCTTTTCGAGCAGTCCGAGGAAACCCCGGATCGTGATCAAGGGACTCTTGAGATCATGGGAGACGGTGTAGATGAAGCTCTCGAGCTCGTCGTTTTTGGCCGATAATTGCTCGAGCAACTCGCGACGTTCTTTGTCGGCGAGGCCGGAGGCAATACGCGACGCCGCGATGTTGGCGATTGCTTGCAGCAGCTCGAGCTCGGGCTGGCCGTAAGCGTCGACCCGCGGGCTCTCGGTATCGAGCACGCCAATGACCTCGTCTTCATAGAAGATCGGCACGGTGAGCTCGGAGAGACCGCCAAAATCATCTTTGACGTAATTGGGCTCCTGCCTCGTATCGCGAACGATCCGAGCCTTGCCGCTCTGGGCAACACCGCCGACGATTCCCTCACCCAGGCCTAGTTTGAAATCAGGCTGAACTGCGGGAAAGCCCGCCTTCTGCACCAGGTAGTCGCCGTGGCGTAAGTAGATCACGCAGTCCTCATAGCCGAGCAGAGTGGCGACGTTCTCTACGATGCTAGAGAGCAGATCTTGGAGCGTGTTCTGCTGCAGCAGCGAGATGGTGAAGGTGTTGAATTGGCGCAGTCGCTCTTCGGCCTCGGCGGCGCGACCCGGCGCCGGGTCGGCTTCGGGGGTGTCTGAAGTGTTCATGAACCCACTCCATCGAGTTCGCGGATTTTTTGTTTCACGTCCTCGGGCAGCGGTGCGGACTTCTGCGCTGCATAGTCGACCCAGACCACCACCGAGGTGCCATCGGCGACCAACTCGTCGGTGCCTTCGAGGAAGAGTCCGTAGTCGAGGGTGAAGCTGGTTCGCCCGATCTTGGCGGTGCGGACACCGACGTCCAGCGTCGCCGGGTAGTGGACTTGCCGCCTGAAGTTACAAGTCGCGGTCACCACCGCTGGCGCGCGTTGAGTCGCCTCGCGCTGGGCGCTGATGCCGATGCTCTCGAAATAAGAGATCCGCGCCGATTCACAGTAGGTGAAGTATTTGGCGTTGTTGACATGGCCGAAAGCGTCCATGTCGCCCCATCGCACGGCGATGGTGATCCAGCGGCGGTAGTCATCCCTCATCGTTTCAGGATCCTTCGATGCGTTGCGAGCGGCCATTGTCGGCCGGCCCGAGCCGCAGCAGGTGCTCAACCGCGGCTTCGGCCCATTCTTCAGGCTTCCAATGGGTCGCGGCTTGTTCGCCGAACGCGGTCTCGAGCATCTCGGTGTGGATTACTCCCGGGCTGAGTGGCACCGCGGCGAGGCCAGTGGGCAGTTCCTGTGCCAGCGCCCGGGTCAATCCTTCAACGGCGAACTTCGAGGCGCAGTAAGGAGCAACGTTGGGTGCGGTCGAGTGACCCCAGCCCGAGGACATGTTGACGATCACGCCACGCCCCTGATCGATCATCGGCGGTAGGAAGGCGCGGATCACGTTGAAGATCCCCACTACGTTGATATCGATGACAAGGCGAAACTCGTCGGCTTCGAGCTCCCACAGCGGCGCCTGGCGGTTGATGAC
>JAJCXQ010000701.1 GCA_029263355.1 Acidobacteriota bacterium
GAGCGCGTGCTGATTATCGGCGCCAGCTTACGAGTACCGCGAACCGTCGCCGAGCTAGCGCGCTTTTATCCTCGACTCGAGGTCACCGTTTTGATGCGTGAGGGAGCGCCGCTGCCTGCTCTGGCGCGGGACGTCCGGACAGCCCTAGGCGCCGCCTTCGAAGCCAAGGTCGGCGCGGTCACGGACAACGGGGTGGTCGAATTGCAGCTCACCACCGAAGGCGCCAAAGTGCGAGTTCTGATGCTGCACGGGGATTGGACCAACCAAGAACGGTTGCAGAAGAGGCAAGCCGTCACCCCGGCATCAGCCGACGCCATCCTCCTCCTCCCCGGGGTCAGCCGGATCGAAGAGATCGACGGCATCGTCGCCCTCGACAGCCTACATATCGCCAACTTGACCCGCAGCGGCTCCCTACAACCGCGGCCGAATCTCCACGTGCTGTGCATGGTGCGGGACGCCGTCAAGGGTGATCTGTTGGAGCGGCGCTTGCAGGCCATCGCCGGTCCTGGCGACGGTCCCCGCTTCACCGTCATATCGAGCGAACGAGCCCGCCATCACTTCATTATGCAAAACGTCTTCGTCCGCAGCCTCAACCCGCTCTACCTGCAACTCTTGAACGCCGCCGGCCAGCACCTCAGCCGGGTCATCCCAGAGGACCCGGAAGGCTTACCCCTCAGCGGCACCTTCGAGCCAGCCGAACTGGCTCAACATCTGCTCCTCACCCAAGGCATGGTCTTCCTCGGCCTCGAGCTCGACGATGACGGTGACGGTGACGGTGACGGTGACGATGGTGGCGTTGACGGTAGCGGCTTTCGCATCGAGCTCGATCCTCAGCAGATGCGACCTGGAAAAATCATGTCATGGAGCTCGGTACGGGCACTTTACGTGCTGGCCGCTTGGACTGACCTGCAAGGGCTAGAGACAGCGGGCGGCTGAGCAACGTCATCCGGCCCCTTCTCCCGCCAACCCGGATCGCTCAAAGGTTTATTGCTCGAAGACCTGTCGCTCAAAGACCTTATGGCGGGAAATCTTGCCACTTTCCGTTATCACTCATAGGAGCCGGAAATTTGCGGCAAGAAAGGACACGAGCATGTTCCAACCCATCGAGACCTCACAGGCGCCAGCACGGTGCACTGACGATATAAATCAGAGCCTGAGGCTTACCCTCAGCGACGGAGACGCCGGAGGCGCCCTCGACCTTCAACACGCCTTGATCCTAGGCAGTGATACCGACTGCGACCTACGGATCGACGATCACCACGTCCGCGGTCAACACGCTGAGATTTACCCCGTCGGCGCCACTTGGTGGGTGCGCGACCTGGGGACCGAGGACGGCACCTTTTTGAACGGCGAGATCGTGGAAGCAGCGCCACTGATAAGGCCTTCCGAAGTTCAGCTAGGAGTCGACGGACCGACCGTCCACGTCACCTGAGTCGTGTCCGAGTCAGGCGCCGACGCGGCGGCGTACATCACTAGCCGTGTGCGTGCATCACTAGCCGTGCGCATGGCAACGCAGTATAACTAAGGCTCCCGTCACGTTTTGTCACGTCGGGACCGGCCTGCAGATTGCCGGTGGATAAACAATTGTTACGACCCGTGGCGGAGCAACAACCGTGAACACTGCTGCCCCTACGCCCTCTCCTGCCACCGCAGCCGCCTCGACCGGCCCGCGGCTGACCGTCGGCATGGCGACCTACGACGATTACGACGGGGTCTACTTCACGATACAAGCCCTGCTTCTCAACCACCAGGAAATTGCTGCCAGCCTGGAAATCCTGATCGTCGACAACCACGCCGAAGGCCCTGCGGCCAGCGCTCTGCAAAGCCTGGCTGGCGCGTTGCCAAGCGTGCGCTATATCGCCTTCTCCGAGATCCGGAGCACCGCGGTGAGGGATGTGATCTTTCGCGAAGCCCGGGCGCCGAGCGTGCTCTGCATGGACTCCCATGTACTGCTGCCACCCGGCGTTGTGCTGCGGCTGGTCGAGTTTCTCGAAGCGCAGCCAGACAGCCCCGATCTCTTGCACGGCCCCCTGCTCTATGACGATCACCGCACGCTCTCGACCCATTTTGATCCGGTGTGGTCGGCGGGTATGTACGGCGTCTGGGGCACCGACGATCGTGGACTCGACACGACAGCTCCCCCATTCGAGATCCCGATGCAAGGGCTCGGGCTGTTCGCCTGTCACACCCAAGCCTGGCCAGGCCTGAATCCCCGCTTCCGTGGCTTCGGCGGCGAAGAGGGTTACCTGCACGAAAAGTTTCGGCGCCGCGGCGGACGTATCCTCTGCTTGCCCTTTCTGCGCTGGCTGCACCGCTTCCAGCGCCCCGACGGCATCCCCTTCGTCAACACTTGGGAAGACCGCATCCGCAACTACCTGATTGGCCATCACGAGCTGGGCCTGCCGATAGCTGGCCTCGAAGCTCATTTCCGGAGCTTCCTCAGCGATGAGATATACCAACGCGCCGAGACGGAGACCTTGGCTGAGATCGCCAGCCCGTGGTCAATCTTCGACGCGGTTTATGCCATCGAGCTCGATGATGAAGACGAAGTCGACCTCGACGACCAGCAGACGCAGCAGCACTTCTCAGCAGCCTGCGACAACAGCGATCTCGGCCGGCTTCTGCGCCGAGATCCCCCTCACCCATCGGATCCCGACACGACGACCGGTGATCTGCTGACCGCCATACGGCACCGGCGCCTCGTCGAGCGGGCCCTGCGTTTTGGCTTCAACGACATACTGCTCATTGACCCCTGCCTCACCCAGCCGGCTCGGCTGCTCGAGGTATTGCCGCAAGTGATCGAAACCATGCGAGCTCACAGCTGCGTCGTGCTGATCCGCGAACCTCTGCCAAAGACAGCGGCCGAAGCCTCACCAAGAACGCTGTGGGCGGTCGCTTATCCTCACCAAGCGTTTCGCCAATTCTGCGACGATCTGCCCCCCAACCCGGAACCGCTCGCCGCCAGGCTCAACCAAACCGGAGGCTCGTTTGAACGTTATCTAGAGTCGCTCGGAAAAATCGAGTTGATCGCTTCTTTGGGGCAGCCACCGCGATCTGGTCCCGCCGATCGGCTGGACTAACCGAGCGAGGAGAACCCCTGGTCGAGTAGACTTTCAAAGCACTCGAACCAAACAGGAAGGATAGGAGCCTATGGAGAAAGCGAGCTTCAAGCTTGGTAAACTGATTGGCTGGTCCGCCGCATGCCTCTTATTGACCCTAACCGGCTGCGATTCCGGCCACGAAACTTCCGGAAACGATGCCATGCCTTCCTCAGAAACCCCCGAGACCACCGCGGTCGCCTCCCCCAACCAGGCTTTGCTCGACGAAGTGAACGGAGCAGACTCCTGGTTCCATGCCAAGAAGACTCGCCCCATCTGGGCGCGGCAAGCCGAGAAGGATCAGACACTGACCACTCTCGAAGGCGAGGAGACCGTCAGCGCTGGTGACTACCTATGCCGCGGCGAAGCGGGGGACGTGTGGCCACAAAAAGAGGAGAAGTTGCTGGCCAAGTACCAGGCCACGGACACCGTCGAAGACGGCTGGCGGCTCTACACACCGAATCCCGATGCGGCGGGAGTGATGGCAGCTCAAATCGATCACGCGTTCACGGTCGAAGCTAGCTGGGGCACACTATCGGGCAAAGCCGGCGATTTCGCCGTCAAGAATTTCGACGACAGCGCCGTAGCGTATCCGGAGGACGTCTGGATCGTCGACCAAGCCCTATTCCGCGCCACCTACGAAGAGGTTGATTCCGGCGCCGCCGACGCTGACGCTCCGGCGGCCAACGGAGAGTCCTGAGTTAAACAACCAAAAGGCTGCGCGTCCTGGCAAGTTGTGCCAAGATAAACGCAACCAGAGGGTTGCTTATGAAAGATTGTATCGAAAAGAGTGTTGAGCTCGCCGCCCATGTCGAGTCCTGAGCCCGGTCATGCGCAGGCAGGTCGAGCGCTGGCCGATCCGGCGCCGGTGTTTGCCGCGCTAGGTGACACGACGCGATTGAAGCTGGTCTCTCGCCTAGGCGACGGTCAAGCGCATTCGATCGCTCAGCTGACGGATGGCCTTGAGCTGACGCGACAAGGAGTCACCAAGCACCTGCGGGTGTTGGAACAGGCGGGACTCGTCCGCTCCAGCCGCGTCGGTCGGGAAAGCCGGTTCACCTACGTACCGGAACCGATCGAAGACGCCCGATCGTACCTCGACTCAGTTTCCGAACAATGGGACGATGCTTTGTCGCGATTGAAATCCTTCATTGAGTCCTAGCCTTCGGCGACGCGCCTGCAATGATATTCTCGAGGCTTCGACCGTGGAGTGCCTGAGATCATGAAACCTGTCCAACCCATCAACACGTTACCGATCTATACTCGCCTCGGTAGCGAATTGCAGACGCTGCTGCGCAGCCTGGATGCGGACGACTGGTCGCGGCCAACCGCTTGCGCCTTGTGGTCGGTAAAGGATATCGCCGCCCATCTGCTCGACGGCGACCTCCGCCGGCTATCGTTCCAACGGGATGGTTTGCCGCTGCTGGCGCCGGATCGGGAGATCAAAGGTTATGGCGATCTGGTGGGCTTCTTGAATCAGCTGAACGCCGACTGGGTCCGGGCAGCCCAACGCATCAGCCCAACGTTGCTGATCGATCTATTGGGCTTCACCGGCCCCCGGGTCTGCGAGCTCTTCGAGTCCTTGGATCCCGAAGGTCCTGCCCTCTTTTCAGTCGCCTGGGCGGGGGACGCAAGCTCGCTCAACTGGTTCGACATTGCCCGCGAGACCACTGAAAAATGGCTTCATCAGCAGCAGATTCGTGACGCGGTTGGACGCCCGGGCCTGACCTCACGGCAGTTGCTCTTTCCGGTCCTCGACACTTTTATGCGGGCTCTACCCCACGTCTACCGTGAAACCGCGGCAGACGACGGAGCGAGTCTCAGCTTTACGATCGAAGGTGAGGCGGGAGGAGACTGGTCGCTGGTCCGGGCAGACAGCAGCTGGGGGCTCTTCCATGGGGAGAGCTCCGAGGCGGTGGCTCATGCCACCCTCGACCAAGACACCGCCTGGCGACTGTTCAGCAAGGGTATCGATGTGGAAACCGCCAAGCAGAAGCTGCGGATCGTCGGCGATGAGAGCTTGGGCTCGATGATCCTGCAGATGGTTGCGGTGATGGCCTGACTCCACCGCGACACTTGAAGTCGCGGTGGAGTTACCAGAGTCACCTCTGACCGTTTTTCAGCGTGAGTCCGTTTCTAGCTACGTTTTCGTCCAGGCGCCCTCTGCTCTACTTTCGATGCCCGGCGAGGAACCCCTCCAGATCCTGTCGTCCGGGTTGATGACCAGTGTGTTTGTGCCGTTGTACCGAGTGGTGACGGTGCGGTCTCACCACCCATGAAGTTGCCTGAGGTGATGACCTCGCGGAAGTGGCCGAGTCCGTCGAAATCCTGAAAATCCGCCGCCCGTATCCACGCGCAAGAAGACTTGGTTGAAGTCCGACATCGCCCTCTCTGTCTGGCACCAGCACCAGCATCAGAGCCGAGGGATCTAGGAGACTCCTTCGTCTTGGACTTCAAGTATACGTAGCTCCCCTACAGTCTTCGTGACTTCGGATACCTCCAGAAGAACCCCAGGGGTTCTCGCGGTCTCAGGAAACGTGGCGGGGTTCAGCAGCGTTACCGTTGCCAGAGATTCTTCCCCTGGCCGGAGTACGGTAGTGCCGTTTGGCAAATCGATCGAGATATCGGCATAGTGGCCCTCCCCAACCGGTACGAGGGGACGATACCCTGAGAAAATCGCGGAGGAACGGCCACCATCCTCCGTGCGGTACAGGCGCAATACAACTTTCAGTTTCAAGACTACTCCTCAAGGAATCGGGATTTGGGTCAAATACTGAATCTGCGCTGCCTCGTTCAACTCATCAAGTAAATGTGGATCGACACCAACTGCAGGCTTTCCGTCGGCAACGAACCGAGTAAATTTCTCAGCGAGTTCTTCCGGGACAGTCACTTTTAGGAAATGTAACGGCTTGCCATCGAGCTTGAAGAGGTCTTTGGCGAACGAGACGGAGTCTTCTGCGGTAGTTGCAAAGAGCTTAGTATCCATGGTACCCGCTGCTGCTCTGAATCCATTCTTTGTTACGTCGGCTAATTCCTCAGAGGAAACTGCTCGAAACATATTGACGGCATCGTCACCCCGTCGACTGATCTTCGCTCCGGATCGGATTGCAGGACCGCCGCCCGTGACCCCCGGAACAAAAGCAAGGCCGATATCCGCTGCCAATGCCGCAATTTGAACAGGAGACGCTTGCCTTCCTTGTGCCATGGTGCGCCCGATGTCATAGAGATCATAAAGGACGAAGCCAATATCTGGCAGGACATCAAGGAATTTGCCCGTTGAATCGATAGCGTTGAGCGGATTACCTCTGACGTAGCTGTACCTATTCCAACTTTGCGGTGTTGACGAAGTCCAGTCCCTTCCTGGATCAACCGACAAGAAGCGACCCAACCCCGGGCTGCAATACCGAGCATGCATGTAATCCAGCATGCCCGCCCCACTGCTCCCGTTCTCGTCTCGCTCATGCCCCGTAAACTTCAGCGCCACCCCATCCTGTGACGGCACCGTCGCCTCGCCACCAAACGGGTAGTAGCTGTGGAACGCGACTTCGACGCCCCCCGAGCCCGTCACCTGACGCGGCGTTCCGAGATGGTCGAGGTGGAGATGGAGAGTCTGCTCGGTACCTCCACTTGGGTTCGGCTGCACCGACGCCAGTAGCTGGCCACCGCGATAGACGTAGTCGCGCTGCCAGCTGAAGGTTTCGTTGGGAAGGTCTTCGAACACCCTCAGGACGCGGCCGCCGAGGTCGCGGATGGTGTACGTGGTGCGGCTGCGTTGCTGGCATTGCACCGATGCGCAATCGAATGTGACGATGCGTTCGTCGTCGGCGTCGTAGATGTAGATCCTCGCTTGGTCGGTGTTCGACTGTAGC
>JAJCXQ010000702.1 GCA_029263355.1 Acidobacteriota bacterium
AGTCCATGACGGACGCATCTGGGTCGAGTCGGAGAGGGCCGGAACTGGCAGCACCCTCTGCTTTGCCTTGGGGCAGCCGCAGCCCACTCAACGCTCATCGTGACGGCAGGGGCTCAACCTCTTCGTACATGATGACCTGACCGCGCTGAACCTGGCCGATAATCAGCGACTTCGGGGGTCCCCTATGCGGCTCACTGTATTGTGGTTCACGGTGCCGGCTCCGGATCTACCAGTTTGAAGAGCTCACCTCGAAGTCCCGTTGGCGAAACGTCGCGGCGACCTCCGGAATCTGGGTTCGCCCTTCCATGAGCCTCCTGTCTTAAAGGATCGTGTCAGATGGCTTCAGGGAACCAGCAACGACAGCGCCGCCGAGTTGTCCGCCGGGGTTGCTTCGGTCTCCGGTGACGAGGTGAATACCAGGTTCTCGACCGAACCGCTGTAGCTAGGTGGCACGTCGAACGTCAGCAAGAGCTGCTCTGACTGCCCCAACGAGACGATTCCAACATCCCACACACCGAGGGTCGGGTCGTAGGATCCAGCGGTCATCGAGGCGCCAGCAAACGTTAGGCCAAGGGCCGGCTGGATGACATCGGCAACCATCACTGGCGATGGGACGGGGCCGCTGTTGCCGACCTTGATCGAGTAGATGATCTGGTAGGCGCCGGGAGCGCCGACAACTTTCCCCTCCTTGGTGGTCAGCACCGACGCCCGACCTTGGGTGGAGTGTTTGTAGTCGAATTTGACGCAGGATTCGTGTCCCGGCGCTGTGGGGTTGACCGCCACGCCGTCAACTTCCAGCACCTGGGCACAATTCTCGACAAAAGGCTCGAGGGCTGGGTCGTCCGCCTGCACTTGCAGCACCAAATTGGCAGTGGCGCCGGGGGGCAGTGGGTCGGCACTGGTCCACAGGCCGGTGACGGGATCAAAGGAGCCGTTGGTGGTGGCGAATTCGAGCAGGCCGAGAGGACTCGGCAGAATGTCCTCGACCACGAAACTCTGTGTCGTCGCGCTGCCGCTGGCGGTGACTTGGAGGTGGTAACTCACCACCGCCTGGCGCAGCACCTGTGCTCCGGGCGCCAGCAACACCCGCTTTTCGATCTTGAGATCGGCACATTTGTCGATCGTCGCGACGAAACCTTCGGTGGCGCCGCTGGGATTGATGCCGGTGCCGGCGACCGTACAACCGTCGTCGGAAATCGCGTGCGCCACTTGTAACGTCCAGCCCGCGACCGGCGCGCCGCCAGCAGCGAGCAGCGCCCTCAAGTTCTGCGAACCCGTCGCGGCGGTCCACACCCAGGCTTCCGAGTTGGGGGCGTTGGGATCACCACCGACGATCACGCCGCCGTCGGCCGAGGCGTCATAGGCTGGGCTATTTGGCCCCAGAGGGACCGCGGCGGCGCCGGCGGGCCACATCGCTGCGGCTGGCATGACATTGGGGCCGCTGTAGCCCACAATGACCGAGCCGTCTGCCGAAATCCCGAGAGCCCGGCTGTTCTGGTCGCCAGGCAGATAACCGAGTCCTCGCATACCGCTGGACTGGGTCCAAGCCATGGCCTCATAAAACCCGAGCGTGTACTCACTGTCGCCGACCACCAGACTGCCATCCGCGGAGATGCCGCGGGCGGCGCTGAAACGTGGGATGGCGCCGAGAAACCCGAGACCTTGCATGGTGTTGGTGCTGGCGGTCCACAAGAAAGCTTCCGCGATCCCCTGGCTGTTGGTGCTAAATCCAGCCACTTCCTCACCGGTAGCCGAAACGCCGAGCGCCAGGCTGGCCATGAACGGCACACTGCCGGGGGCCGCCAGGTAACCCAACGTCCGCCAGCTGCCTTCCCAGCGCGCCGCTTGATTGAAGCCCAGACCGCCGACCGCAACGCCGCCGTCGAAGGAGGCATCCTCGGCATAGCTCGCCCCGAGAGCCGTTCGGCTGCCGTTAGTCCACAACGATGCTTCGGTGCCGTCCCGCAGCACCATCGTCGTGCCGTCACCCGAAATCCCAAGCCCTTGGCTGGTCGACTGGCCAGGCTCGATTCCGACCCCTTGGAAGGTTTGAGCGCCGACGGATGTAGTGAGCAGCAGCCCGCTGCAGAGACAAGATAGAGTGGCTTGACGCAAGTTCATGATCGATCTCCTTTCGTGATACTCCTTTTTGCGAGGCCTCGAGCCTTCGCAGGGAGCTTGTGGGTGTTCTCCCGGGATCCGGTGAATCGCGACAGGGCTCGTTGCAAGACCCGTCGGGTCGCCGTCACCTCGGTTTGCTGGCCCTATAAGGCGGAAACACCGACAGAAGCGTCTCATCGCCTGGGCAACTCTTCTCTCACCTTGACTTGCGAAAAGTTTTTTCTCCCGTCGTGAGACGCTTTGCGGACCGATTCCGCTCTAAGCGCGAAGAGTGAGGAGAGCCTGTTCCCCGCTCAGGCGGCTCGGGCCGCCGTACACCCGTTCTGGCGCAAGACGCCATTGTCATGTCATCTTTTTCGAAAGGCTTGAACACCATGAAGAACACCACCTCGAGATTTTTTGGCCTGCTCCTGGTTGGCTTGGCTGCCTTTTTGACAACGTTTGGTCCCACGGCTTCTGGGCAAAGTTTCGGCACATGCCTCCCGCCAGCAGTGCTCGACGCCGAGGCCGCGATCATCGATATCGAGGCGCAGGGATCGGATCTGCATGTCACCATCGGCTGGGATGCTCTACCGACCTTGCCCGAAACCGCAACCCTGCGAGTTTTGAGTCACGACGGACAGGTGGTCGCCACCACCTTGATCACACCCAAGGCCGACGACCTCATCGACGAAATTGTGGTCGGAGCATTGGCTGACGTCGAAACCTACGGCCTGGCTTATCGCATCGAGCTCGATCCCGCGTTGGCCGCGCCGTACCCGTTCCACGTCGGTTTCGACTGCTCGGGCTCCTTGGGCGATTGCCTTTATGTGCTGACCGGCGGCCTCGAGACCAATGCGGTGGTCACCGACCACGACCTTGGCCCGGTTCTCGATAGTCTGGGCGCCAGCGGCTCGGACGATGCCTTGGCTGACGCACTGGCCGCCAACCCGAGCTACTGGGTGCCGCGGCCAGCCTCGCGGTGCGTCTCGACGCCATCGACACCGAGGAGGCTCTCGACCCAAACGACTGTGCCTGTCTATGGTTCAGCTCCCTGCAGAGATCCCCAGGCAAGCCGGTGTTCATTGTCGACGAATTCCCATTCGGCGCCGCGGTCGTGCAAAGCGCATCCGCCGCGGGTGGCGGCGCTTCCATTTATGGCATTGCCCAACAGCTCGATGGCGGGACCGAGATGCCCCTGGAAGGCAAAACCAGCGTCGACATGAGTCTGCGCTGTTTCGTCCCTACCGGCTGGGAGGAGGGCAAGATCGAGCTCATCGCG
>JAJCXQ010000703.1 GCA_029263355.1 Acidobacteriota bacterium
TTAATGGCGATCGGGTGGTACGTGGTTGTATTGATAACCTCCCTCGCGACCCGCCTTAGGTCGTTATCGATCTCGGCGTCTGGCGCGCCGTCCCAACCTAAGATGCACCATCCAGGCGGAGGGTTACGGCTCCAACCGGCCTACCAGCCGCTCAGCCGACCGACCTGAAACTTCTTCACCCGACCGTCTGGACCGACCAGAATGGTCTTGGGTACACCCTTGATGCCATAACCGCGAGAGAACTCTGCCCGACTCTCCGGTGTGACGACTCGGAACGGTAATTTGTTCTCGGCGACGAAAGCTTGGACCGCCTGGGGTTCACCGAGGCCGATCGCAACGAAGTCATGCTTGTCCGCCTGCCGCTCGTAGAGGTCAACCCAACGGCTCAGATTGTCGTCACACACCGGACACGTGGTCGTGAACACCATCGCAACGGTATCGCGCCCACCGTCGTCCAGACGCAAGTCGCTCTCGCCACCCGCCAATTCGTGAACGCGCACCGTTGGAATCACATCACCGGTGGTGAGTCGACTGACCCGCTGATCAGCCTGCTGCGCCTCGAGGCGACGGTTCTCCGTCGCCAAAAAGAACACCAGAGCCGCGAAGACAATCAACATACCGTGCAAGAAAACGCTATAAAAAGCAGGACTGTGGCGTTCCATTCCAAGACTCCTTTTTATTGATTCAGGAAAGCCGCGCCACCCTCGTGGGCAGCGCGGGCCTGTCAGAACTGAGTAGGCCCAGCGGCCCTACTCCTCACAGTCGGCGAGGCAGTTGTTGAGCACATTGGCGCAGGGACCCGGCATGCCCACAGCAATCAAGCACTCTTCATACCACTCGTAGCAGCATTCCTCGCAATGTGGTAGCGCCTCAGCCGGCGCTGCGGTGATCTGGAGGATTCCAACGAGGGCAACCACCGTCAAAGCCAAAGAAAAAACCTTTTTCACAAGTAACTCCTTAATATCGAATTGACATGGACGGTTCGACACCGAACCGCTTTCCTGTGCGGAGCTCCAGCAGGCATATAAAGCAAGAGCCTTGCCAACCAATAATCGCCCAAACATTCAGCTTGCAAGCCGGTTGATGGAGGTGGAGGGCCATTACCAAGCCCAAGCACTTGGCAAGAATGCCCAAGCACTTGGCATCCAGCGAGCCCGGCCGCTCGAGGTTGAGCTCAGCTGGCGTGGACTGCAAATGACCCAACTCCAGCTCGTTTCTCGCCTTTGCTTGTAGAGACGCCTGGAGACCACACCACGACACCACACCACGACCCATCCTATTTCTGGGACCGGTGACCTCTGTCACGGGCTCGATCTCCAGACTATCGGGATATCGCACTGTTACTATGGATAGTGATCGCAACCTTGGTGACGACTGCTACGGAAGGGACATGATGAGTTTGCTTGCTGACGAATCGAGCCAGCTGCGTTATCGTCTGCGCGGTCCAATTGACGCCATCGACACCGTTTTTGATCTCGATGTCGGGGAACACAGAATCGGTAGCTCACCGGCGAGTGATATTCGCCTGCCGATCGACGGCGTCTCGCGCGAGCACGCCGTACTGCGGGTCACACCTGCAGGCCTGGCCGTCGAAGATCGCGGCAGTAAGAACGGGACGTTCATCGATGGCCGGCGCGTCGACCGCAGCGGCATCCCAGCTGGGGCTCGGCTCGGTTTCGGTCCGATCGAGCTCGAGCTCGAAGCCGTCGACCCTGATGACGCCGAGCTCGCCTTCGTTCTAGATCCAGTCCATCGGGAGGGCCACTCGGGTCCAACGTTCCATGGGTCGCGGGAGACCGCCTCGGTTCTCGGCAGCGCTGATCCTTCGATCCAGGAATCCTGGCTGCTGCTGGTGGCCGGATTCGCTGAGCGACTCTATTCGCCGGGAGAGGGCAATTTGGCCGAAGCTGTCGAGTTTCTGCGCCAACTGTTAGGTGGAGCGGCGGCATGTGTTGTCGAGTGGTGCGACGACGGCCAGCCCGTGATCCTCGCAGCCCGCGGCGCCGAGATCCAGGATCTGCTGCGCGCCATCCCGGGAACCCACCAACTCGAGAGCTTGATCAGTCTGCCGAAAGGCCTATCGCCTAGCCGTGGATGGAGGTTTCGCAGCACCGCAAAACACACCACGGCGGGACTTGTAGAATCCGTGGATCACCCCCTCGCGCTGGTGATCTGGGGTGATTTTCCCGATCGACCACGCAGCGAGAGCCTATTTCGCGTCGTGCTGCAGTTGGTCGATCGCTGGCGTTCTCATGCATCCTGTCAGAACGCATCACCCAACGGCAGCTCTCGTCACCCTGAGCTGCACTTCCCGGTAGGTTATCTGGCCGGCAACTCGCCACCCATGAGGACGCTCTACCGACAGATGCAAGCCGCACTCACCAGCGACATGCCGATACTCATCATCGGCGAAACCGGTGTTGGTAAAGAACAGTTGGCGACGATCCTCCATCAGTCTTCCGACTCGAAAGACGGCCCCCTGATCGCGATCAACTGCGCTGCGATTCCAGCCGACCTGCTCGAAGCAGAGCTCTTCGGCATCGGCAAAGGTGTCGCCACCGGCGTCGACCGGCGCGTCGGCAAGTTTCAGCTCGCCGAAGGCGGGACTTTGTTTCTCGACGAAATCGGGGAGATGGCGCCAGCCCTCCAGGCCAAGCTGCTGCGGGCGCTGCAGGAGAAACAGATTCAACCAGTCGGCGGACCGTCGAAGCGGATCAATTTGCGGATCGTCGCAGCGACCAACGCCGACCTCGAACAACGGATGACCGACGGCAGCTTCCGACGCGACCTCTACTATCGACTGGCAGGCTACACCCTGCGAGTTCCGCCGCTACGAGAGTGCTCGTCAGACGTCCAGGCCCTCGTCGAGCACTTCTTGCGGGAGTTCACACAGCAAGCGGGCACCCGCATTCACGGCCTGTCGGTCAAGGCCTTGCGGGCTTTGGCCACGTACTCTTGGCCCGGTAACGTCCGCGAGTTACAACACGAGCTACTGCGCCTGGTTTCTCAGTGCGCGGAGGGCGGGACCATTGTCGCCAAGATGCTGTCACCTCGCCTCCTGTCGCGCGACGAGTCTCTGTCCGAAGGCAGTCGCGAAGCCGTCGCCGAAGATCTCCGGTTGGCGCCCAACTTACAACAGCTCGAGAGGCGACTGATCGAGGAAGCACTGCGGCGGGCGGGCGGGCGTCAGGTGCACGCTGCCAAGCTACTCGGCATCTCCCGCAACGGCCTGGCCGACAAGCTCAAACGGTTTGGCATCGATCCGATGTCTTCCCTTGAAACGGCCTAGTCTCGATATGCTCGCCGACTCTCCGCGCGATACCACAACCCGCACGATGCCGGACGATGCTCTGGCCTCCCGGGTCGACGGCTCACGGCCCCGCAGTGTGTTCGCTGCCGGCGAGATGATCAACAGCCGCTTCCGGATCCTTCGGTTCCTGGGTCAAGGGGGAATGGGTCAGGTGTTCGCAGCGGAAGATCTCGAGCTCGGCGCAACGGTGGCGCTGAAGGTCATCCGTCCAGAGATCTCACGCCGGCCGCGCTCAGTCGAGCGTTTCAAGCGCGAAGTCCACCTCGCTCGGCAAGTCACTCATCCCAACGTCTGTCGGATTTTTGATCTATTCGAGGCCAAGAGCAGCCTGCAGGGTTGGGGGCAAGACGGTCCGCCGTTGATGTTCATCACCATGGAAATGGTTGAAGGCGAAACCTTGGCCGAACGCCTGCGCCAGGTGAAGAGGTTTTCGCCGAAACAGGCCCTGCCGTTGATCCGGGAAATGGCAGCAGCACTGGACGCAGCGCATTCCGCCGGCATTCTCCACCTCGACTTCAAAAGCTCCAATGTGATGTTGGCCGACACCCCGACCGGCCCCCGGGTTGTGGTCACCGACTTTGGTCTGGCGCAGGGTCGTCACGATGCCGGCACCGGACCTCACCTCGACGGAACCGGCTTCAGTGGCACGCCCGCCTATGCGTCTCCAGAGATGGTGGTCGGCGACGATCCCACCCCCGCGGCTGATCTGTACTCTTTGGGCGTCGTGATCTACGAGATGCTCACCGGAATGCTGCCCTTCCGCACTCCCTCGGCCCGTGCCACTGCGTTGCTGCGTCTCGAACAAGATCCTCCATCACCGCGGACCTGGCGGCCGGAGCTCGATCGCACCTGGGACCAGGCCGTGATGCGATGCCTCGAACGCTGCCCCCAGCAGCGTTTTGCGAACGCCGCGATGTTGATCGAAGCGCTGACCGGAGAAACCCGGCCAGCATCGCGTCCCCAACCGTGGCATCGCCGTCCAGCGGCGGCGGTGGCGCTGGTTTTGGGGGTTGGCTCAGCGCTCCTGGTGACACTCCTGAACCCCCTCTTCCAAACCCTCGAGAATCGTTGGCTAGATCTCCGAATCTATCTCGCGCCTCTGCAGTCGCCCCGTCATCCCCTACTGTTGGTATTGATCGACGAGCCGACCATCGAGTCCCTCCCAACCGCCCTGATGGATCTTGCCGACGACCTGGGTTCTCAGTTGACCACGGCACTGGCGAGCGGCGCAGCGGGCGTCGGCATCGATCTGCTATTGCCTGCCGCCTGGAGTCATTCGGAACCCTTCTCGAACTTGGTCTTGCGTCATCCTGAGAAGCTGGCGCTGGCAGCCTTCTCGCCACCTGGGAAAGACGTCATCGGCACTCGAGCAGTGGATGGACTCACCACCGCGGCTCTCGGCCCGAAACGCACCCAAGACTTGTTTGGGTTCGTCAATCTGGATCAGGAAAGGGACGGACTCATCCGACGAGCGCAAACTCACCATCATGACGTGCAGGGTGAGCTCCGAAGCTCATTCGCCGCGCGCATGGTTCAGATCTTGCAGTCGAATCGACCCGAGATGCTGAACGAACACCCCTTCTGGATCGATTTCACCGTCGACTGGCAACAACTGGAACAGATCTCCTGGCGCGACTTCGCACCGATCCTGGCCACCGATCCCGAGCGCGTTCGGAATCGGCTCGTGCTTGTCGGATCAACCTACATCGGTACCGGCGACGGTCGCCACCGGGTGCCCCATCCACACTCCTTACCCGGTGAGATACCGGGCACGATCATCCAGGCCTTGACGATCCACACGCTATTGGACGGAGCGCCACTGAAGGAGCTGACGCGGAGCTGGCTGATGGTGGCGACCGCTGCTCTGGCCTCGCTAGCCGCCGCCGCTCAGTTGCTTGCACGCCCCGCCTGGGCGTCCGCAATCTTGATCGTGGGGTGGAGCCTGGCGTCCTACCTGATGTTCCTCTCGAACATGACTCTGCTACCGGTGGCCTCTGTCGGGTCTGCCATCTTGTTGGCCACCACTGTAGCCCATCTTCTGCACCGACGTCCCCGTAAGGAGCGATAAATGTACTATCGAGGCCTTCGATTGTTGCTGGCAGGGATACTGCCCGGCGCCGTCGCCGCTACCCTCGGCGCACACCCGCCACCCTCCACCACGACTCCCCCGGACGAAGCAGTGGCTTTGGTCAGCTGGATTAATGGTTCGGCCGAGCTGCGAGTCGATCTTGAATCGCCGACCTCGGATGAGGACACCCCAAAAACACTATGGAAACGCCTCGAGCTTCTCGATCGCATGTTGGAGGGATCGGTCATCCGCACCCACGCTGACTCCGAGATCCAGTTGGTGTTTCTCGATGGTCGCCGACGCGTCATCGAAGCCAATAGCCTCGCGGTAATCGATGCCGCCGATGCCCACCTCGAATTCGGATCGCTGCGCCCCCTGCCAGCGGTTCCAGCGGTCGCCAAGATCCCTCGCCTCGCTGAGCCGGGCGAACACCCGGGCGCTGACCGTATCCGTCAAGAAGTCGCAACTCATGCGAGCTTCGAAATGTCGCCAAGTGGCGGCACATTACCGCTCGACGCAGCGACCTTGAGATTCACGCCTGTCGATGGCATCCACTCGTACCGTATCGAAGTCGTCGATGCTCAGGGGCGAGAGGTTTTTGCAACCCTCACCGAGAACTCTGCCGTGCGACTTCCCGAAGGAAGCTTGGAGCCTGCAGCCGTCTACTTCTGGCGAGTCACCTCAGAGCGCCATGGCACCCATGGCGGCGCTTTCTTCGCCACCCCCGACCCGGTTGCAAACCAGGCCCGCCAAGAGCTCGCTCAACAGGCGACGATCGACTCGGATCCTGGCCTGCAGGTTCTGTTGGCCGAAGTTGACCACCGCCTCGGGTGGACGCGCAGGGCTTGTCAACGGCTCGAGCGACTCGCCGTCGCGCCACCCCAAGAACTCTTCGAAGAACATCGGTTGGCACGGTTCGGCTGCGAAGCCTCGACTCGTGTCGCCATGGGGACCGACCCGCGATGACCCTCCGTCGGCTGCATAGATCCGGCGGCAGAACTCGGGTTCGCCTGGGGGTGGCGTGGCTCGCCATCGCCGCCGCGGTCAGCAGTCTCGGTCAAACACCCCCTGAATCGAGCTCCACGGCGACGGACGCGACAACAGGCTCGACGACAGCACCGACGGTCGCGCCCTCTGAACAGCTGGAGAACGCTCGCGCCGCTTACGATCTCGGAGTCGCAGCCAGGAAGGCAGGAAGCCTAGAAGACGCCAAGCAGCATCTGCACATCTCCCTCGAGATTCGGCAAGAGCTAGCCGACGACAGTCTCGAGGTTGCAGCAAGCCTCACTGAACTGGGACGAGTGACCAATCTCCAAGGTAAGCTCGAGGCAGCTGAAGACTACTTCCGACAAGCCCTGGTCATCTATCAGCGCTTGGCTCCAGACAGCCTAGATCTCGCGAAGAGCTGGAACAACGTCGGCACCGCTCGCTTGAACCAAGGCGACTTGGCGACCGCCGGAACCTACTATCGGCAAGCCTTGGCGCTGCGCGAAAGGCTCTCTCCAAACAGCCTCGAGGTCGCCTCCAGTCTCAACAACCTCGGCATGGCGGCATTCTTCAGCGGCAATCTCGAAGCGGCTCGCGAGAGCTTGGACCGTGCGTTGGTGATCAAAGAAAAGCTGGCGCCAGACAGCCTCGGCGTGGCCATGACATTGGGCGGACTGGCGAACGTGGCGCTGGCCAACGACGAGCCCGAGTTGGCGTGGCAATACGAAAGCCGCGCGCTGAAGATTTACCAGGCACTTCATCCCGAAGGTTTTCGCGTCGCGTACGCTTTCAACGTCCTAGGGCGTATTGCCCGCCACTTAGGTGAGTTGGACAAAGCTGCCGCCTACTCGCTCAAAGCATTGAAGATGCAACAACAGCTGGCGCCAGACAGCCTGGCGCTCGCCGATACTCTCAACGATCTTGCAGCCGTAGCGCTGGAGCGGAAAGAGTGGGATACCGCCCAAGACTATTATCGAAGAGCCTACGACATCGGCCGTCGATTGGCCCCCGATGGTCTGTCCAGCGCGGCGATCCTCAACAGTCTCGGCCGGGTCGCCAAAGGCCGCGGAGAGCTGCAACGAGCGGCGGACTACTTCAACCGCAGCCTCGATACGCTCGATGTCAGAATCGGCAGGTTGGGCGCCAACCACAACACTCAAGGCAGCTTTCGCAGCCTCTACGCCCACTACTACCGTGACGCGATCGAGCTGCAACTCGACACCGATCGTGACGCTGACGCGTTCGCGATCCTCGAACGCTCCCGAGCACGCAGCTTTTTGGCGATGACGGCTGAAAAGGAGCTCGTCTTTGCGGGTGACCTACCAGCGGATCTCGCTGACGCACGTCGAGCCTTGGCGCAGCGTTACGATCAGATCCAAGGTCAAATCTGGCGTCTCGATCCGCAACAGGACCAACCTGAGATCGACGCACTACTCAGCCAGCTCAGCACGCTTCGACGCCAGCGTGACGACCTCACCGAGAGTGTCCGCAAAGCCTCCCCTCGGCTCGCCGCCCTGAAGTATCCCCAACCGATCGACGTTTCGCAGGCACGCCTTGCTCTCGACCCGGGCACCGTCATGCTCTCCTATAGCGTGGGCAAGCAGCGCAGTGATCTCTTCATCCTCAGCAGAGACGGTGATCTCGATGTTCTACCGATCGCTATCGGAGAAGCCGAGCTGCGACGCGAAGTCAATCTGTTCCGCGAGCAGATCGCGGCTGCCAGCGGCGCCGGAGCCACCCCTGTTGGAACCGCCGTCGGCGCCCATGCATTCGTCGACCGCACTGCCGAACGACTTTACGCGCTGTTGATTGCCCCCGCCGAAGCGCAGGTTTCCGCGGCGGACCGCCTCCTGCTGATCGCTGACGGCCCTCTACACTACTTGCCGTTTGCGGCCCTGATTCGGCCCGCGGCTTCAGCCACCGAATCCAGCGACGAGCCGGACCGTTACCTGGCGGTGTGGAAACCCCTACATAACGCTCTCTCGGCCACCGTCTACGCTCAAATGCAGCAAGACCGCCACCGCCGACCGAGCTCCTATGCGTTCGAGCTCGCGGCGTTCGGCGACCCGGCATACGTCAAGCTGAGCGCGACCCCACACCTCGAGAGCAAACACCCTGCCGCCGAGACTGCTGAGGACCTCATGCCGCGCTGGCGTAACGCCATAGAACGCGGACTGGATCTTTCTCCCCTCCCCGCCAGTCGGCAAGAAGTGGAATCGATCGCCAAACTCTACCCGGCGGGAGCTTCCGAGATCTTTCTAGGCGCCCGCGCCACCGAGGAGCATGCCAAAGAGCTCGGACAAAACGTCCGCTTCGTTCACTTCGCCACCCATGGCTTTGTTGACACCGTGCACCCTCTCGACTCGGGACTGGCCCTCACTATGCCCATCAAGCCGGAGAAGGATCACGACAACGGTCTGTTTCAGGCCTGGGAGATCTTCGAGAGCTTGCGGCTCGAAGCCGACTTGGTGGTGTTGTCAGCATGCGGCTCGAGCCTCGGCAAGGAACAAGGCGGCGAAGGATTACTCTCCTTGACCCGCGCGTTTCAGTTTGCCGGCGCCCGCTCAGTAGCCGCCACCCTGTGGAATGTCGAAGATCGGGTGACCGCTGAGCTGATGGTGCGCTTCTATCGTCACCTGAAAACCGGTGAGCCCAAAGACGTCGCATTACGTAACGCCCAGCTCGACCTGATCCGCCAGCCGCTCCACACGGTGGACGACCACGGCAACAAGCGCGAGATCGACGCCTCCGCACCCTACTATTGGGCAGCGTTTCAACTCACTGGCGACTGGCGCTAGGGTTCTCTACACGGTGTAAACTCGAATCGTAGCGCGAGGCCGCACGAGACAGCACTGGAAGACACACCGCAAGGAGAACGAAGATGTTTCAGAAATTTTCCAACAGTTGGGAATTGATCAAGGCAAGCGCAGCCGTGCTGCGTGCCGACAAGGAGCTGGTCGTGTTTCCGATCATCTCGAGTCTCGCCTTGCTCATCGTCAGCGCCAGCTTCTTCGTACCGCTGTTCTTGGTTGGAGATGGAGTCTTCTCAGATTCCACCGGCATCCTTGGTTACGTGTTGATGTTCGTCTTCTACGTCGTTCAATACACCGTGATCTTCTTTTTCAACTCTGCCCTCGTGGGAGCCGCCATGATCCGCCTCGATGGTGGAGACCCGACCGTTAGCGACGGATTCCGCATCGCCTTCAGCCGCTTGGGAGCAATCCTCGGCTACGCGATGATCGCCGCTACCGTCGGCATGATCCTGCGCAGCGCCTCGGAGCGCTCCGGCGGTCTCAGCAGATTCGTGATCGGGCTGGTCGGTATGGCATGGAGCTTGGCGACGTTCTTGGTGGTACCGGTGTTGGTCACGCGCAATGTCTCGCCGATCCAAGCCATCAAAGAGTCGGCGGGCGTCCTCAAGAAAACCTGGGGGGAGCAGGTTGTCGGTAACGTCGGCATCGGCTTCGTCTTCATGGTCGGCTACTTGCTCTTGGGAGCGCTAGCGATTCCCACCATGATGCTAGTGATCGGCAGCGGTCAGGCGGTCCTCATCGGATCCGCGGTGGCCGCCATTGCCATCGCTTTTATGCTGATGGCGTTGATCAACGCTACGCTCAGCGGCATTTACACTGCCGCGCTCTACAGGTTCGCCACCACCGGTGAGGCCACTGGTTTCGACGGCGCCACCCTGAGCAGCGCCTTCCGGCCCAAGGGCTGATCGATGAGTTGCGCCAACTATCACTTGAACCACCGTACCGCCATGACGGGCAGGATTGCTGTCTTAATGACAGCCCTGGCGTTGTCGACAACCCCGGCCCTGAGGGCCTCGACTATCGCCGCGGACAGCACAACACGGCGTGAGGTCGCCGTCACCGTCGACGATCTGCCCGCCAACTCAACCCGCCGTGATCTCGAGGCTCACGTCGAGATCACCGAAAAACTGGTGACCGGGTTCCAGCGTCACCGAATTCCGGCCATTGGCTTCGTCAACGAAGGCAAGCTGGCCAGAGACGATGAGGGGAACGCCGAGGAGACTGCGGCGATCAACACCCAACGCGTCGCTCTGCTCGAACGCTGGCTCGACGCCGGCCTGGAGCTCGGCAACCATTCCTACTCTCATCCCAGTCTGTTCCGCACCCCTCTGGACGAGTTCCAAGCCGATGTCCTGCGCGGTGAAATAGTCACCCGTCGCCTGCTCGCAGACCACAAGCGCGAGATGACGTATTTCCGCCACCCCTTCCTCAATACCGGTCCCGATCTCGAGACTAAGACCGCCTTTGAAGGTTTCCTCACCGAGCACGGCTACCGCATTGCGCCAGTGACCATCGACAACTCCGAGTGGATCTTCGCCCGCGCCTACGACAATGCCCTCGATCGCGACGACGCCTCCCTGGCGCAACGCGTCGCCGATGCCTACCTGTCCTACATGGACGCCATGTTCGTCTACTACGAGCAGCAGTCCGAGGCACTCCTCGGCTACGAGCTCAAGCAAATCCTACTGATCCACGCCAACCGCCTCAACGCCGACCACCTCGATCCCCTCGTCGAGATGATGCGCCAACGTGGCTATACCTTCATCAGCCTGGGCGAAGCACTGGAAGACAAAGCGTACGCTCACCCAGATCGTTACGCCGGTCGCTCCGGCATCACCTGGCTCCATCGCTGGGCGATCACCGAGGGCAAAGGTGGCGAGTTTTTTGGTAGCGAGCCCGAACCGCCAACCTTCATCAACGACGTGGCGGACCTCGGGCGTTAAATCAAAATAGCCGGCGGACGACACGGTGCTCCAACCCCAACTACTCGGCCCGCAGCAACTCCACCGGATCGATGCGTGTCGCGCGATGGGCAGGGCCCCAGCAGGCCAAACAGGCGGCGACGGCAAGCAATAGGGAGACGCCGATCAAGGTGACCGGATCGAACGGGCCGACGCCGTACAGCAAGCCCGAGATCGCCCGCGCCATAGCGGTGGCGCCGACCAGCCCGATGGCGAGGCCAACCAATGTGAGGTGAGCGCCCTGAACGAGGACCATGCGAGCGACGTCGCGCGGCCGAGCGCCGAGAGCGAGGCGGATACCGAACTCGGGAATCCGCTGACTGACCGCATACGCCATCACGCCGTAGATGCCAACCGCAGCCAGCAGGAAGGCGACCATCGAGAAGCTCACCACAACCGTCATCAGGAACCGTGGCACCGCAATGGAAAGGCGCCGGACGTCGGTCATGGTGCTGAAGTCGGCGAGAGGCAAGTCGGCGTCGAGCTCCCGCACGGTGTCACGGATGATGGTGCGTACCTCGCCGAGAGGAAGGGGCGACCGCACAACCAGGGACATGCTGGGAACCGCCCGAACGCTGCCCCAAAAACGGAATTGTTCATGGGCAAAGTACATCTGTGGCTTACGATCCTGCGCCAGACTCTCGTGGCGGACGTCCCGCACCAACCCGACCACCTGCGCCATCTCCGGTTGAGTGCCTTCTCCGCCGAGGCGGAAACGTTGCCCCAGAGGATCTTCTCCTGGCCAGTGTTGGTTGGCGAACGTCTCGTTGATCACCACCACACCGATCGAGTCTGTGACGTCGGAGGTTGTGATCGCCCGTCCGCGAAGCAGGGTCAAGCCCATCGCTTCGAAGTAGCCAGGGGTGACCGCTTGCCAGTCCGCGGCCGGTGAGTTGCCATTCTCGGGGATCGGACGCCCCTCGATCTCGAAGTTCATGTCCCCAAGGCGAGTCGCCAGGGGCAGGTTCGTAACTGCCCCGGCTCCACTCACCCCCGGTAACGCGGCGAGCCGCGGTACCAACTCGCGGTAGAAACCGGTGACGTCACCATTGTCGGGATATCCAGAGCTCGGCAGACTGACGCGGGTCGTCGCGATGTCAGCGGTCTGAAAGCCGGGATCAACGTCTAGCAAGCCCACAAAGCTGCGGCCGAGCAGGCCAGCGCCGCTCAACAACATCAAGGCGATTGCAACCTCACCGATCGCCAAGTTGCGACGCGTGCGCTGGCTGCGGCGCGAGCCGCGAGAGGTCTTGGCGCCTTCCTTCAGCGCCACCATTAGCCGCAACCGTCCGACGGAGAGAGCTGGGAACAGCCCAAAGAGCCATCCCGTCGCGGCGGACAGCACACAGGCAAAAACCAGCACCCGACGATTGATCCCAACGTCCACCAGCCAGGGCAGGTCGAACGGCATCCAAGCCACTAAGCCACGGGTGACACCATAGGCGATCACCACTCCCAGCATGCCACCCGCCAGCCCTAAAACCGTACTCTCCACCACCACCTGGCTAGCGATTCGGCCGCGACCGGCGCCGAGGGCGGAGCGCAAGGCGAACTCGCGCTCGCGCCGATCGGCACGGGCCAGAATCAAGCTCGCAACATTGGCACAAGTGACGAGGAGCACGAAGGCGACGGTCAAGCCGAGCACCCAAAGCGGCCCCTGGACCGGGCCGCGGATATGCGCAGAGATGGGTACCCCGGTCGCCAAGAACCGTTCGTCGGCGGGATAAGCGTCGGGAAACTCCTGACGGAAACCGACTGCCAGTGCTTCGAGCGCCGCGACCGCCTGCGACGGCGAAACCTCGGGTCGCACCCGGGCGACGCCGGAGAGGAAGTGGCTTCCGCGGTTGGTGACGTCGGCAGGATCGAGCCCCAAAGGGACGAAGAGGTGGTTTTGGGAGCCCGACAGCACAGTCTCCGGTAACCGGAAGTCCGCCGGCATGACACCGAGGACTTCCCAGTCCTGGCCATTGACCGTCAACTTGCGTCCTATCACCTCGGGATCGGACGCGAAACGCTGACGCCACAAGGAATCGCTCAACAGGACCACCGGCGTTTCCGCCAGGTCCTCTTCCGCGGTGAAGACCCGACCGATCGCTGGGGAAACGCCCAAGGCGTCGAAGGCCTGAGCGCTGAGGCCTGCCGACTGAACCCGCCTCGGCTCGCCGTCACTGGTGAGATTGACGGCGCCGAAAGCATAAACTCCAACCGCTGAAAAGACATCGGTCAAGCGGTCGCGATAGTCCAGGAATTCCGCTGGCGAGATCGCAGCATTAGGGCTGCCTTCCCAGCTGGTACGAATCCACAACGCGTCTTCCGGTGCGCTATAAGGTAAGGGTCGCAACAGCACCGCGTTGACCAGACTGAACACCGCGGTGCTGGCGCCGATACCGAGCGCCAGGGTGAGCACTGCCACCGCGGTGAATCCGGGCTGTTTACGTAAGGTGCGCAAGGCGTAGTGCACGTCTTGCGTGACGCTGTCCCAGCGGCTGCCCCATCGTACGTCCCGCGCCTCGGCGCGGTAACGCTCGACCCCACCAAAATCGACTCCCGCGGTGCGCCGCGCTTCCGCCGGATCCATGCCCCGGTTTATCCGCTCACGGATCTCCATCTCGAGGTGATGGCGCATCTCGTCATGCACTTCCTGCTCGACCTGGCTCCTGAAGACCAACCGACGAAACCTTTCAATCCAACGCCAAAGACTGTCCATCGTGATCTCCCTTAGCCTCTATGTTGCCAGAACTATGTTGCTTGTAAGACCTGATTGACCGCCATCGACATCAGCTCCCAACTCGCCGTCTCGCTTTCTAACTGACGCCGCCCCTTGGCGGTCAGGCGGTAGATTTTCACCGCTCGCCCTTCGTCCGATTTACCCTGACGAGACCGGATCCAGCCGCGGTCCTGCAACCGATAGAGCGCCGGATAGAGCGACCCCTGTTGAATCGTCAGTACGTCCTGAGTCAATTGTTGAATACGCTTGGCGATACCCCAACCATGCATCGGCTCGA
>JAJCXQ010000704.1 GCA_029263355.1 Acidobacteriota bacterium
CAGGTCGACGGCGACCTCGGCCCGCAGACTGAGGCCGCGCTGGACCGCGCGCTGGCGGCACGCCGCGCCGAGTTGCATCCGGACCACGCGGCGGGCATCCTCGCCGGCTCGCGGCCGCGCAAGCTCACTGCCTACCTCCAGCTGCTGGCCACCGACCGCGGCATCAACGCCGGCAAGATCGACGGCTTCTGGGGGCCGCAAACCGACTTCGCGGTCGACAGCCTCGAGTTCTTCGAGGATCACGGCGAGCTGCCGCCGCCGTGGCGCGACCGCGAGCCCAGCCAGGCCAATCCCCACGACTGGCCGCTGGAGCGGGAGGCCGACTTGACCGCCTTTTACGGCGAGCCCGGCGACGAGTCCAACCTGGTGCGGGTCGACGCCCCCTTCCGGCACCGGCTGAGCTGGGACCCGGGTACCTCCGTGCGCCGGCTCCGCGTCAACAAGCGCGTTGCCGGCTCGCTAGCGCGAGTGCTCGACAAGGTACTTCAGCACTACGGCGCCGAGCAGATCTCGACGTTACGCTTGGACCTCTGGGGAGGCGGCTACAACCAGCGTCGGAAGCGTGGCGGCACCGCGTGGTCGACCCACGCCTGGGGCATCGCCCTCGACTACGACCCGGACCGCAATCAGCTCGCCTGGGGCCGCGAGCACGCCTCCTTGGCGCGCCCCGAGTACAAGCGCTGGTGGGAGCTGTGGGAAGAAGAAGGCTGGGTCAGTCTCGGGCGCGTCGCCAACTTCGACTGGATGCACGTCCAAGCGGCGCGCCGGTCATAGCCCAGCGTCGCGTCGAGTGCCAGCTGCCTCCCCGGTCGGTTCTTTCGCCCGCGTGAGAGGTGCCCGGCGTGAGAGGTGCCCGGCACCGCTACTGGCGGCCGACGCGGTTGGACGAGAACAGGACCGAGCCACTGTCGGCGCTCCACGCGACACCGTCCACCTGCCCCCAGGCGTCGGAGGTCAGCGCTTTGGCGCCGGAACCGTCGATCGCGACGACCATGAGATCCTGGCGGTATGGGTTCAGATGGCGCGTAAAGGCGACCCATCGCCCATTCGGTGAGACCGCAGGTTGATGATCGCCGAGGCTATTGGCCGGTGCCCAGGTGAGTCGACGCAGGGCGCCGGTCTCGAGATCGAGGAGGGAGATCCCGCGAGGTTCGTCGGCCGACTGCGAGGCGCTCACCGCCAGCGATCGGCCATCGGGTGAGACGTCGAGCCAGCGCAGACTCGGCGGGCAGGCAGCGAGCCGGCTCGGATAGCCGCCGATCAAAGGCACCCGGTAGATGCCGCAGGAATTCTCGGCGAACGAAAAGCGCGGATAAACCAGGGACAAGCCATCGGGAGACCACGACGGGAGACGTTCTTCCTCGGCATGGTGGGTGAGCTGGATGGGCTCGTTGCTGTCGATCTGCTGCACCCAGAGGTTGTAGTCGTTCGTGCTGTCATAACCCCCCTCGCCCGGCCCCTGCCATGCGAACGCGATGTGCTGCCCATCCGGAGACAGGGCCGGGTCTAACTGCTTGCCGACGTGGGTGAGAGCCGGTCGAATCATGAACGGCGGCGCGGTGGGCTGGATCGTGGCCGGTGGTGGTGGTGGGCGCAGCCAGTAGCCCGCGACCACGGCGAGCGTCACGAGTAGTGTGACCCACCTTCTGGCGCTCCGCCGTCTTGCCCACGAGTTCCTGCAAGCCCTGGCCGGTGAGCTCGGGATCGAGCCTCGACGGTTTGTGTTCTGCCCCGGCAATCCTGACGTCTCCCGAGGCCTCAGCCACAAGGTGGAGCTCGATTAGGCGATCGAGGACTTCGACGATGCCGAGCTGCGAAGTCGCATCGATGACGTCAAACTGCAATTCTTCGACGAGTTTGTCCACCACTTCTACGGCGAGCCTCGAGACGCCGTGGCCTAGCCCCTGGCCTCGGGGAGCAGGTGCGGCTGTGTAGCGAGCACGGAGCTGATTGTTTGAGCCACGAGCAACGGCTGAATCGGCGTAAGTACGAGGTGTCAAGAGAGTTGGGGCGCTACGTAAGAGGTGGCGCGAGTTAGGCACCGCGCGGAGCCCACAGCCCCGAACGCGTTCTGGACGCGATCTAGTGTTAGCGGGCTGACGGGCTCAGCGGGATCGTGAACTTATGTGGGCGCGGGGCTTCGTGTTCTGTGTCGCAAATCTGGAGCGGAACTCGCACTCCTCGATGACTACATCAGCGACCACCGAAGGTGTCGGTATCTCCATGGAGGATGAAGAAGATGTTCACCAACAAGGCAACCTGTTTTCGTCGCCTATCGAGCAACCGGATTGCGCGGATATTTCTCCTGCCATGGGTGTGGCTGACGCTTCAGGCTGCGCCGCTGACCGCTGACGACGTGCTTCAGGTTTCCCTCACGGCCGACGGGATCGCCGCCAGCGCCACGTTGGGAGCCGGCGCCGGTCGACGGATCAGCGCCGACGGTCGTTACGTCGTCTTCGAGACCACGGAAGGCAGTTTGCTGCCGGGAGTGACCGATCTCAACACCGTCCGAGATGTGGTTTTGCTCGATCTGCAGACCGGCGTCACTATCCTGGTCTCTCATACCGCGGCTTCGATGACCACGGCGGCCAACGGCATGTCGTACCAACCTGTCATCAGCGCCGACGGTTTGTGGGTCGCGTTCTTGAGTGGAGCCACCGACTTGATCCCGATGATGGTCGAGGACAACACTCCGACTCAGGACGACGTTTTTCTATGGAGCCGCGCCACCGGCGCCCTGAGGCTGGTTTCTCATGCTGTTGGATTGCCGAGCCAGACCGGTGATGGCGGGAGTTTCGCGCCGACGATCTCGGACGATGGCAGCGCGGTCGCGTTCGGAAGCCAATCGGAGAATCTGGTCACTCAGACGGACATCAACGGCGGCGATCGGGACGTCTTCCTGTTCGACCGCTTGGCGATGGGGAGCAACGTGCTCCTGGTCTCGGGAGCCACCCAGACCGGCAACAGCTCCTCGTCACAACCCGTGTTGTCGGGTGATGGCGCTTGGGTCACTTTCACGAGTCGGGCGACGGACTTGATCGCTGGCGTCGACACCAACGGCACCGACGATGTGTTTCTGTGGGAGCGCGCCACCTCCGGCACTCCGGCATCGTTGACGCTGCTGTCCCATGTCCTGGGAGATCCGACGACCGCCGGCAATGACCGCTCGCGGTCGACGAGTATCAGCGCTGACGGTGGCGTCGTGGCATTCGAGAGCGAGGCCGACGACTTGGTCGCCGTCGCGGACAGCAACGACACGGGGGACGTTTTTGTCTGGCAGCGGACGAGCGGCTTGTTGACCCTGGCTTCGCACCTCATCGGGGATTCCGGCACGGCGGGGAACGACACCTCAGGGCCACCGCGGATATCGGCCGACGGCAGTCAGGTGATTTTTGTCACCGATGCTGATGATCTTGTAGGCGCCAGCGGCACCGACAACAACGGTGATGAGGACATCTTCGTCTACTCGGTCGCCAGCGGCGCCGTGACCTTGGTTTCCCACGCCGCCGGCCAGCCGTTGGTGACGTCGAATCGAAGCTCGCGACAAGCCACGATCAGCGACGATGGGGCGAGCATCGTCTTCAACAGCTTTGCGACCGATCTGCTCGCGTCTGCCGATAACAACGGCACGTCGGACGTGTTCCGATGGCAGCAAGCCACCAACACGGTCACGCTGCTATCCCACGCTGGTGGCCAGCCGTTGGTGCCCAGCAATGGGCCGAGTAGCAAGCCCGAGATCAGCGGGGATGGCAGCACCACGGTGTTCGAGAGTTTGGGATATGATCTGGTAGCGGGCGCCTTTGGCGGGTTGTTTGTCGACGCTGGGGCGTCGGAGCTAGCCGTGGCGGGTCGTCGAGCCCCGTTGCGGAATGTTGGCGCCCAGAGCCTGGCCTTCGATTCGGCAGTGGATTTCGGACGCCGACAGATCAGTGAAAATGGGCGTTACGTGGTGTTCACCAGTGAAGGAACGCACATCGCGGCCGGTCAGCAGGACGTCAACTTCGGCGCCGCGGATGTTTTCCTCCTCGACGTCGAGAGCGGGAGCACGACGTTGGTGTCCCACATCCCGGGGCAGCCCCTGGTGACCGCCAGTTCAACCTCGGAGCTACCGGAGATGTCTGCCGACGGAGCCTGGATTATCTTCCGCAGTCGTGCCGTTGATCTCGTGACGCCGTCGCTACCGAACCTTTTTCGTAACCACATCTATCTCTATGAGGTCGCTACTGGCGCGATCCGACTTGTCACCCATGCTCCTGGGCTACCTTCTGTGGCCGGCAACCGTACCTCGGACGAAGCGCGGCTCAGCGCTGACGGCACTCGGATCGCGATCGCCAGCGAAGCCTCGAACTTGACCGCCGGCAGTGATCTCAACAGCTTTCTGAACGATGTCTTTCTGTACGAGATCGCGACCGACACGATGACCCGAGTCAGCAATTCGGCGACCGGTGCTTCAACCCATCCTGTGCTCGACGACGCGGGCAACGCAGTCGCTTTCGAAAGTCTCGCCAACGATTTGGTCGCTGGCGCCGATACCAACGGCGCCAGCGATATCTTCTTGTTCGATCGAATCTCCGGCACCACTTCCCTGGTCTCTCACACCTTCGCCGGGGTAGGGATTGCAGGTAATCAAGCCGCAACCCAGGCCACGATCAGTGGTGACGGTGGCCGGGTGGCGTTTCGCAGCCGCGCTTCCGATATGCTGGCGGGAGTTGACGCTAATGGAACCCAGGCGGATGTGTTTCTGTTCGAACGCCTCACCGGCGCCGTTGGCCTGGTCTCCCACACTCCGGGTAGCCCGACCACCAACGGCGACCGGGCGTCGAACAATCCGGTCATCAGTCGCGACGGCAGCGTGGTTGTCTTGGACAGTACTGCAACCGACTTGACCGCTCCCGCAGCCGTTGACTTTTTTGCCGATGTCTTTCGCTATGACATCGCCGCCGACACTCTCCAGCGGGTGTCGCAAACCCCGACCGGCGGTACCCCGAGCAGTCATTCCACCCTGGCGTCGGTGAGCAGTGACGGCGACGAAATCGCCTACTCCAGTACTGCTCAAGACATCACGTTGTTGGCGGACGGTAACGGTGCGCTGCCGGATCTATTCTTCTTTGACGTCTCCAGCTCGACCACGACCCTGGTCAGTCGCAGATTCGACGGCACGGCATCTGCCAACGCCACCACCGAGCGCGCGATCGTCGCGGGCAACGGCGCCGCCGTGCTGTTTCGTAGCGTCGCAGGCGACATGATGGCGATGGTCGACAATGTCAGTGGGCCAGGGGATGTTTATCTTTTCGAGACCGCACAAACCGCGGTGGATCTCAGCTTGGCGCTGGTCGCGACATCGGGGCAGGTCCTGCCAGGAGGCCTGGCTACCCTCGAGCTCACCGTCGACAAGACGTCGGCGCCTGCTGCGGCGCGGACCGTGGCGGTTTTGGATCTCCCCGCCGGGGCCAGCTTTCAAGGCGCCATGGGCAGTGGTTGGGGGTGTGTCGGCTTGGGATCGACGGCGGTTTGTGAGCTGGATGTCCCGCTGACCGGTACTGCCCCGATTCTTGGAGTCGATGTCCAGATGCCGCTAGTGGCCGGCCCCTGGACGGTACGTGCTGCGGTCAAGTCGTTGCCGCAAGAGTCGAATCCGGTCGACAACGTCGCCCAACTGATCCTCACCAGTCCGCCGATCGACTTTGGTGATGCACCCTCGGGATTCCCCACGCTGCTGGTCGACAATGGCGCCAGCCATGGCATCATCAATGGGCTGAACCTCGGCAGCAGTGTCGACGATGAGGTGGATGGCCAGCCCAGCGTGATGGCGGATGGCGATGACACAGACGGTGGCGACGACGAAGACGGGGTGAGCTTTCCGATGCCAATCCTGTCGGGACTTGGGTCGTCGGTTGATGTCGTAGCCTCGGCCGCTGGTCGTCTCGACGCCTGGTTCGACTGGAATGGTGACGGTGATTGGGACGACCCAAGTGAGAAAGTCTTCGATGCGCTGACGGTGTCGGCGGGCATGAGCTCTTTGCCGCTGGCGGTGCCATTGTCGGCGACGGTCGGCGTTAGTTTTGCCCGTTTTCGCCTGAGCAGTGGGGGAGCGCCGCTGCCGAGCGGCCCAGCCGCGGACGGTGAGGTAGAGGACCATGTCTTGACCATCGCGGCGCCGTCGAGTCTGGCGGTCGATGACGTCACCCTGGCGGAGGGTGACGCCGGGGGCACAACCTTCACGTTTACCGTCAGCCTGATGCCGTTGTCATCATCGACCATCACCGTCGACTTCGCGACCGTCGATGGGACGGCGACCACGGCGGACGGCGACTACCAAGCGATCTCCGGTACGCTGACGTTTGCCCCCGGAGTGTTGCAGCAGACTGTCAACGTTGTGGTCGAGGGTGACCTGGCTGAGGAGAGTGACGAGGTATTCGAGCTTGTGCTCTCGAATCCAAGCTTGGCAGTGGTTGCCGATGCGATCGGCCAAGGGACGATTGTCGATGACGACGATCAAGGCGCGCCGATAGTGACAGGTGTCCAGACGGTTGGCGACGGCGCTTCGGTCCTGGCTTGTGGCGACGTGCGTCGAACCTTCCAGCGTCTCCGCCTGACGTTTGATCAGTTGATGAGCGATCCGCCGGGGGATAACGCTGCGGACGACGTCACCAATCCAACCAATTACCTCCTGGTTGCGGCCGGACTGGATGCCGAGCTCTCGACGACCGACTGCGGCGCGGTACTCGGTGACGATCAGGCAGTGACGATCAAGTCGGTGAGCTGGATGCCTGATACCTCGAGCGCAAACTTGGTGCTGGCTGGCAGTCGAGTCAACGGTTTGTATCGGCTGCTCGCCTGCTCCGATCTGCGTGATCTGGCCGGTAATCTGCTCGATGGTGACGGCGATGGTACGGGCGGTGACGCCTTCGTGCGCCGCTTCCGGTTGTCGAACAGCAATCTTTTCGTCAACGGTCATTTTGACGACTGCACACCGATCGAGCTCGACCCCTGGGAGGTCATCGTTTCGGGCTCGAACATCGTCTCGACCCATCCTGATGATGTGGACGGCTCGTCCCTCTCGGGCTCGGCCCTCTTCGAGGTTTCGGAGCCTGGCAACCCCCTGCTGCGACAGTGTGTCCCGGCGACCGCGGGACACACCTACCGTCTGGCGGCGAATCTCCGATTTCAGCCGATGGTCGCCGCCACCGCGACCGCGGTTTTGGCTTGCGAGTATTTCGACGGCGTCTCTTGCGACGGCAGCGTGCTGGACGAGTTGATCTCAACGCGTTTTTTGACCCCCGCCAACCAGGTCTGGCAGGGCTTCGAGTTCTTGCCTGTAGCGCCGCCACAATCCGCCTCAGCCCGTTGTCGAGTTGAAGTGATGCCCACCAATGGTATGGACCCCAACTTCGAGCTTGGTGTCGATGGCCTGTTTGTGGGTGAAGGGCCGCTGTTCGCGGATGGTTTTGAATCCGAAGACACGTCGGCCTGGAGTGCGACAGTCCCCTGAGCAGACGTGGTGTCTCAATTTCTCGCGACGCAGATGATCGATTGATCCGCCCAATCTCGCATTTAGGAGTGAAGGCGTGGCTTCCGCCGGTGACGCCCTCTATGCCCATCGAGTACCCCCAGGAGGATA
>JAJCXQ010000705.1 GCA_029263355.1 Acidobacteriota bacterium
GGGCGAGACCGTGATCGTGATGCACTTCGCGGTGCAGGAGACTACCCGTTCGGCCGCCTTGGCGGCGTCGGCGCGCCTCGCTCAGCTGCCGCCCGAGGCGCTTCTCGGACTCAGCGCCATTGAGCAAGCACAGATCATCAATTTTGACGTCCCGGCGACGAGCGCCGTGCCCGCCTTGCCAGCGGTTGACGGCACCGTGACCGGCACCGTATTCGAAGGCAACGGCGCCACCATCGTGCCCGGCGCCAGGATGCGTTGGCGCAGCGATCATCCGATCTTCGACCGCATCCACTCGATCACCGCCGACAGCAGTGGCGTCTACTCGCTGGCGGCGCGCTTCAACGACAGCGGCAGCAGCATCGCGGTGCCGCGCCAGGCGTTCACCGTCGAGGCGACCCATCCATTCACCGGCGTGATCTCCGCCCCGGCGCTCGGCGACTTTCCGGGGGGCGTCTCGCCAGCGGTGCGCGATGTCGTTTTCGCCGACACCGGTCTGATCACCGGCACCGTGCGCCGTCTCGATGGCACCGTGGCCAGCGCCGGCACCGTACGCTTGACCGGCGATGTGCTGCTCGGCACGTTTACCGCGACGATCGCTGTCGACGGACGTTATGGTTTTGCCGGCCTGCCGCCGGCGACCTACAATCTGCTGGCGACCATCCCCACCGGCGTCAACGGGTCAACCTCCGCTACCGTGCAGGCGGGGCAGGAAACTGTCGCCGACATCACCCTGGTGCCCACCGGCCTGGTCCGCGGTGTGGTGCGCACCGGCGGCGGCGCGCCGGCGGTCAACGTGCGGGTCGAGCTCTCCGGCACCGGCGTAGCTCGCCAGGTGCGCAGCGACACGGCGGGGGAGTACGTGTTCCCCGATGTTCCCCTGGGCATGTTCACGGTGCGCGCCACCGAGCCCGCCAGCGGTTTGGCGACCAGCGCTACCGTCGAAGTTTTCGAGGATCTGACAACCTTCCAGGATCTCGACTTGATCGTCATCGGCTCGGTGGTTGTCGACGCCACCTTCAGCGGCGGCGCCCTGGCGGTCCAGGCGCCAGTGCAGATCCGTCGCGACGCCCTCGGCGCCTTCTTCAGCGGGGTGGGCTCTACCGACTTCCAGGGCAGCCTGACCGTCGCCACCGTGCCCCTCGGTGGCTTTACCGTGCGGGTGCTCAATCCCTCCAACCCCCAGGCGTTCGGCGAGGTCAGCGGCACAATCACCAGCCACGGCGAAGTGCTCACGGTAGCGGTGGTGGTGCCGATCGACGATCCACCGACGGTGACCCTCACCGCGCCTGCCGCCGGCAGCGAGTTCTTGGAAGGCACGGCGGTCAATCTGATCGCTGACGCCGCCGATGACTTCGGTGTTGCCCGGGTCGACTTCCTGGTCGACGGTACCCCGGTTGCTAGTGATTTTTCGGCGCCCTATCTCGCCACCGTGGCGTTGTCGGCGCCGGCGATGGGTGACGAGCGCACCCTGTCGGCGACCGCGTTCGACAGCGGCGGCAACAGCACGCTGTCGGCGCCGGTGGTGGTGCGGGTGGTCCAGGATCTGGAGCCGCCGCAGGTGACGCTCACCGCGCCGGTCGGTGGCGCCAGCTTCATTGAGGGTACCTCGTTTTCGGTTCTGGCCACGGCGTCCGACAACGTTGCGGTCGACCGCGTCGAGTTTGCCGCCGGTGGCAGCGTCTTCGCCACCGACACGACGGCGGCCTACGGGGCGACCTTCAACATCCCGGTCGACTTCGCCGACGCCGGCCCCACCGGCCTCGAGCTGCGCGCCACCGCCTTCGACCGCGCCGGCCTGTCGGCGTTCTCGGCGGCGACGGTCACCATTGTGCCCGACGAGCCGCCGACAATTGCTCTCATTGCCGCGCCGCCCGACTTGTCGGACGTCATCGAAGGCGACACCGTGACCTTCACCGCCACCGCCAGCGACGATGTTGGCGTCAGCGTTGACCTTTTCGTCGACGGTGAGCTGCGCCAGAGCCGCTCCAATGCCCCCTTCAGCTTCCTGTTTACCGCGCCAGACCTCAACACCGTGGTCAATCCGATCGAGGTGCAACTGGTCGCTCGCGACACCCAGGGGCAGACCACCGCGGCGCCGCCGGTGCGCCTCAACGTGGTGGTCGACCTGCCGCCCACCGCAACGATCACCGCGCCGGTCGCTGGCGTCGAGATCATCGAAGGCAGCCTGGTGACGATCACCGCCGACGCGATCGACGACCTCGGCGTCGACCGGGTCGAATTCCGAGTCGATGGCGTGACCCTCGGGACGGACACGACGGCGCCCTACACGGCGCAGTTCCGTCTCGCTTCGGGGGCTGACCTCAGCCTGGTCCAGATCCTGGCAATCGCCTTCGACACCGCCGAGCAGGCGGGGGTCGACCAGATCGACGTCATCCGCCGCGACGACACCGTGCCGCCGACCGTCGCGATCAGCTCGCCCAATGCGGGCGCGATCTTCTCGGTTGGGCCGAGCGACGTCGCCATCGTCGTCGACACCTCGGGCTCGACGGGCTCCTCCTGCGGCGCCGATGTTGACGGTGACATGATCATCGACAACATTTTGAAGTGCGAGATCTTCGCCGCCAAGGAGCTGCTGAATTTCCTCGATCCCGACGACACCCAGGTGGCGGTGGTCGACTTCTCGAGCTCGGCGATCCTGGTGCAGGCCCTGACCAGCGACTTCAGCCTCGCCGACCAGGCCCTCGACAACATCCTGGCGGCGGGCCCCGGTGGCGGCACCAATTTTGCCGCCGCGATGCAGCGCGCCACCAACGAGCTCGCTGGCCTGCGGGCGCGGCGCAACGCGACGCCGATCCAGCTGTTCCTCTCCGACGGCTCGGCGAGCACGCCAACCTTCGAGATCAACCGCGCCTTCGAGGGCGGCATCATCGTCAACACCTTCGCGGTTGGCGCTGGCGCCAATCCGTCGATCCTGACCACCATCGCGGACGGCACTGGCGGTGTCTTCACGCCGGTCATCGATCCTGGCGACCTGGTCGAGATTCTGCCGCTGATCATCCAATTTGGTCTCGACGCTCTGGCGGTGGTCACCGACGCCACCGACAACGCCGGGGTGCGCGAGGTCGAGATTCGGGTCACCTCGAGCGACGGCTCGATCGACGAGACCGCCATCGACACCGTTGCCCCCTTCAACGCGGTGTTCAGCTTGCCGTCCCTGACCGCGGCGATCGAGTTGACGATCACGGTGATCGCCAGGGACTTCGGCGACAACGAGGCCACCGCCGGCCCGGTGATGGTCACCGCGCTGCCGGCCGAGAATGATCCCCAGATCGTGCGTCTCGATCCTGCCGTCGGTGCGGCCGGTGATCTCGTCGATATTTTCGGTAAGTTCTTCGACCCTGACGCGGCAGCCAACACGGTGACCTTCAACGGCTTGCCGGCGACGGTCAACAGCGGCGACAAGATCTTGCTCCGAGTGACCGTGCCGGCCGGCACCACCGATGGACCGGTGGTGGTGGAGGCCGAGAGCTTGTTCTCCAATGGGGTCGATTTCCTCGTCGACTCAGACGGTGACGGCCTCACTGACGAGGAAGAGGCGGCGCTCGGGACCGACCCGGCCAATCCCGACAGTGACGGTGACGGCTTGAGCGACGGTGAAGAAGTCAACGTCCGCGGCACCGACCCGCTGCTGGCCGATACCGACGGCGACGGTCTCGACGATGGCGTCGAAGTCTTGAATGGCCTCGATCCGTTGGACGGCTCCGACGCGGCGGCGGACCCCGATGGTGATGGCTTGAGCAACGCTGAAGAAATTGCCCTCGGGACCAATCGCCTGGTGGCGGACTCCGACGGTGACGGTCTCGTCGATGGTGATGAAGTCAACGTCCACGGCACCGATCCGCTGGTCGCCGACACCGACGGCGAGGGTCTCAGTGACGGCGACGAGGTCAACATCCATGGCACCAACCCGCTGCTGGTCGACACCGATGGCGACGGTCTCGACGACGCGGTGGAGGTCGCCAACGGGCTCGATCCCCTCGACGCCGCCGACGCCGCGGCGGATGCCGACGTCGACGGGCTGAGCAACAGCGATGAGTTGCTGGTGCACGGCACCGATCCGCAGAACCCGGACAGCGACTTCGATCGCCTGTCGGACGGCGACGAGGTCAACGTCCACGGCAGCGACCCAACCCGCACCGACACCGACGGCGGTGGCCGCAACGACGGCAACGAAGTGCTCTTCGACCTGACCGACCCGCTCGTCGCCGGGGATGACAGCGCTTTCCCCAACAGCGGCGACTTGCTGCTGCTCGACGCAGCCTCCGACCACGTGCTGCGTCTGACCCCGGACGGCCGCGCCACCATTTTCGTCTCGCGGACCCAGATCCTGGCGGTGACCGGCCAGGGTGACGTCAACTTCTTCGATCGCGGCATCGCCGCCGATCCGCGCGGCGACGTTTACTTCACTGACGCCATCTCCGACGGGATCCTGAAACGAGCCACCGACGGCAGCCTGACTCTGCTCACCTCGGTGGCGCAGATTCTCGCTGCCACCGGCGAGGCCATCGCCGATCCGAAGGCTCTGACCGTTGCCGGAGATGGCTTCCTCTACCTCAGCGAGGACGCTGCCGACGCGGTGCTGCGCATCGATGCCACCAGCGGTGCGGTCAGCGTCCAGGCTAGCCGCGCCGCCCTGCTGGCGCCGCCGGCGGTTTCGACGATCGATCTCGACGGCGGCATCGCTGGTTCGCTGACCGATGGCACGGTTTACCAAGTCTCGGATGTCACTCCCGACGTCGTTTTCGAGATCGCGCCGGACGGCACAGTGAGCGTACTGGCGAGCGGCTCGCCAATGAACAATCCCGACGTCTTCGTGACGATGTCGCCAGATGGCGACGTGATGGTCGCCGACGATGGCTTGGACTTGATCCATCGAGTTTCGACCTCGACCGGCGTAGTCACTACCTTCCTGTCCCAGACCCAGGTCGAGGCGCCCCTGGGCAGCGACGCCGACCTCGAAGGCGGCATCGCCTTCGACAACGACGGCAACTTCTACATTGCCGAGCAGAACTTCGATCACGTCCTGCGTTACGAGGCGGGTAGCCTGACCGGCTCGCTCTACACCCTCGAGTCGGCGATGCGCGCCACCACCGGGGTGCGCCCCGATCTCGACGGCGGCATCGACTTTGTGCCGATCATCGACCGGGACCTCGACGGCTTGTCGGATGATGAAGAAGGGCTTCTGGGCACCGACCCGGACAACCCCGACACCGATGGTGACGGTCTGACCGACGGCGAGGAGGTCGCTGTTGGCCTCGATCCCCTCGACCCGGCGGATGCCGCGCTCGATGGGGACAGCGACGGCCTGACCAACGCCGAGGAAGTTGGCCTGGGCACCGACCTGAACAATCCCGACACCGACGGCGATAGCCTCACCGACGGCGACGAGGTCAACGTTCACGGTACCAACCCGCTGCTGAGCGACACGGATGCGGATGGCCTCACTGATGGCGACGAGATCAACATCCACGGCACCGATCCACTTCTGGCCGATACCGATGGCGGTGGCCGTGACGACGGATCGGAGGTCAACCTCGACGGCACCGATCCCCTCGATCCGGCCGACGATTTGGTGATCGTCGCTCTGCCTCTGGTGCTGTTCGACGGCGACGGCTTCCGGTGGGACATCCAGGGCGACGGCAACATCAACGACGGTACCAGCGATGCCTACGACGGTGGTTTACGCCTCACTGTCGACGACGTTCCCTATGCCTTGGGCTCCGAGGCCGTGGCGGAGGACTCCGGCCGTGAGATCGTGCTGGGTCCTGTCGCTTTGGGTGACCTACGGGTATCGCGCAAGATTTTCGTGCCAATCGATGCCGCCTTTGCCCGCTTCCTCGAGATCGTCGACAATCTCGGCCCCGCCGCCGCCACGGTGAAGCTCGACCTGCTGACCAATCTGGGCTCGGACGGCGGCACCCGGATTGTCCTCACCTCGAGCGGCGACACGCTTTTTACCGTCGTCGACGATTACCTGATCACCGACGACTTCGACGGCGGCGGCGACCCTGCTGTTGGGCACGTCTTCTCGGGGCCGTTTGCCGCGACTGAGCCCTCGGCGGTAGCGGCTGTGGCGGGTAACGACAACACCCTCGAGACGTTCCAGATCAACGTGCCGGCGGGGGGCCGCGCGATCGTCATGCATTTTGCCAGTCAATCGTCCAGCCAGGCCGAGTCGATCGCCAGCGCCGACGCCCTGCGCGGGTTGACCGGCCGCGCCCGTGACGGCCTGTCCCTTGCCGAGCAGCTCGGGATCGTCAACTTCTTCGCCGAGCCGGACAGTGATGGCGATGGCCTGAGCGATCGCGAGGAAGGCATCCTGGGCACCGATCCGAACAACCCGGACAGCGACAGCGACGGCATGACCGACGGATTCGAGGTCGTCAACGGCTTCGATCCCCTCGACGCCGCGGACGCCATCTTAGACGCCGACAGTGACGGCCTCACCAATCTCGAAGAGCAGACCTCCGGCACCGATCCCAACAACTCGGACAGCGACGGCGACGGCCTCACCGACGGCGACGAAGTCAACGTCCGCAGCACCGATCCGCTGGCCGCGGATACCGACCGCGACGGCCTGTCCGACGGCGACGAGGTCAACGTTTACAGCACCGATCCCCTCGTCGTCGACAGCGACCTCGACGGTTTCAGCGATGGCATCGAGGTCGAAGCCACAACCGATCCCCTCGCGGTGGCGAGTGTGCCGGCTCTCGGCCTGTTCGGCGCGGTCGGCGCCGGCGGCGGTCCGGCTGGTTTCGTGCGGATCGAGCCGGTCACCGGCGCAGCCACGTTCATCGGGTCGATCGGCTTCAACCGGATCAGCGGCATGGACACCGACAATGTGGGTCGCCTCTTCGCCACCGGCGAGAGCCCGGCGACCGGGCAAAACCTGCTGATCGCGGTCGACCCGCTCACCGGCGCCGGTACTTCCGTCGGCGAAACCGGCGTCGAAGGGTCTGGCTTCGGTGGCACGGTGACGGGGCTTGCCTTTCGTCCGTCAGAAAGTGTCTTCTATGGCTACATCAAGGGTGCTGGGGGAGAGGGCGCGACCCTGAGCACCAAGGGGATCGTCTTGGGCGATGGCCTCGGTACCCTCGATCCGCTCACCGGTGTCTTCACCGGCATCGGCTCGACCCAGGCAAGCAGTTGCTGTGGCAATGGCATCGCGTTCTCCCTGGCGGAGGTGCTCTACCATGCCACCGAGGCGCCGCTCAACACCCTCGACCCAATGACCGGTCTCGCCACCTTCCTCGCCGATCTGACCTTCTCACCGCCGGCAGACAGCTTCCCGCGCATCAACGCGATGGACTTCCATCCCGTCACCGACGATCTTTTCGCTTCGTTGAACGACGGCTCCGGGGGCGCCCCGGAGAACTATCTGTCGCTCGTCGATATCGCGACGGGGGTGGTGAGCATCCTCGGTCCCACCGCTGACGGTCTCGACGGGCTGGCGTGGGCGCCGGTGGTAGACACGGATGGCGATGGTCTCTCGAACCGCGAAGAGGTGGCCCTGGGCACCGACCCGGCGAATCCCGATACCGACGGCGGAGGTCGTTCCGACGGCGAAGAGGTACTGTTGGATGGTACCGATCCCCTCGACCCGGCCGACGATATCTCTCCCAGCTGAGGTGAAGATGATGTACCGACTGCACCCGTGCCTCCTTCTCCTGTTGCTGCCGCTGTCTGCGGCCCAAGCCGCCACCGTCGACGAGACGGCGCTCGAGTTGCGCCTGCTGGTCGATCACCTCGTTGAAAGCGTGCTCGAGGACAGCCCAGCCATCTTCGATGAAGTGACCTGTCTCGATGACCTGCTCCATGACCAATTGCTGCGAGAGCAGGCCCTCGGGCTCGTCCCGGACGCCGAAGATCCAGTGTTGGTGGAAGACCGGAAGGACGCCGCGCGTTTGGCGGCCTATGAGTTCGTCGAACGGCTGCTCGACAAGGGGCAACAAGTCGAGCTTGTCGACGTCTCCCGGGTCGAGCTCTTCGACGTGACCGGCGAACCCGATGAGATGGTGTCGGGCGAGGAGGAGGAGGATCTCGCCATTACGGCGGCAGGCGTCCTGGGGGTCAAGATGTTGTCTTCCCCGCGACCGGTCGACATCGACGTCCGCCGCCTGCGTGATCGTTGGTGCCTCAACTCACTGTCGATGCAGTGAGCTGATCCGTCGCGCCCGCGCCATTGCCAGCGACCTCTGACAGCGTGTCGGAGCTTCACTCTGGAAGAACGTGAGCCTCTAACAGCGTGTCAGAGCTTCACTTTTCAGAAAACCAAGCCTTCGACACCGCCGTAGACACCCCTGCTCCTTGTTCAAAGGTTCATGACTCGCCAGATAATGTCTTGTGCTCGGTCAGGAAGTGGGCTAGGGTAAAAATATGAAGTCTCGCGTACTCTGTTTCGGGCTGATCGCCCTTTTCCTCACCGCGCCGCTGACCGCGTCGTTGTGCGGAGCGTGTGCCACCGAGGAGTGTGCACGCGGCGGCATGACCCGTGGCACAGAGATGGATGAGCCATCTAGCCACGAGTCGGCGAGTGACCATCAGCCCGCGACCGAGAGCCCTTGCCATCGGGCCGAAGCTAATACTGCAGCTGAAGAAGCTGCCGTTCCCGAAGCGACCGCAGAGGACTCCGAGGCATGCCATCCGGAATCGTCACTCTCAGCTATCATGGACTGCTGCCTGATCGCTGACGCGCCGACGCCGGAGACCTCTGCTGTCCCTGCGATGGTGTTGGCTGTCGATATCGCCTTGCAAAGCGATTCCGCGTTCTCGGCGCCTTTGGCCCGTTCGGCGCGCATCGACGATCCTCGGCGCAGGCCGCCCCAACTGGCTCCACAGCCACTCTACACGCTCCACAGCGCCTTCCTGATTTGATTCACCTTTCGGTGTAGTGCGTGCCGCGCCCTTTGGCGTGCGGCAAAACCCTACCTCGAAAGGAGACTCATGTTTCACCGGAAGATGGTGTCCTGGCTGCTCGTCAGCCAGGCGATCGGACTCAGCGCGGCGGCTTTTGCCCAAGCGCCAGACAAGCCAACAGCGACAGCGCAATCGAGCGCGATCCAAAGCCCGCCAAGCGAGCAGGCTCAGCGAGCCGTCAGCCCGTCGGAATCGTTGCTGCGATCTCTCGACTCGATGACGCTGCGCGAGCTTGCGTCTGAGGTTCTGGAGCGTGATCCGGAGATCGCTCGGGCACGACACCTGGCGGTTGCCGCTGCGGTGCGTGCGCCCCAAGTCAGGGCTTTGCCGGATCCGGTAGCGGCGCTGACGCTGTTCGCCCTGCCTGTCGAGACCCGTGCCGGGCCGCAGCGTCTGAGTGTGTCGATTAGTCAGCAGTTGCCGTGGTTCGGCAAGTTGGCGCTGACAGAACGGGTGGCTTTGGTGGATGCGGTTGCGGCCGAGGCTGAGGTTGAGAGGGTGCGGCTCGACAGGCTGACAGAAAGTCGGCGCCTGGGTTATGAGATGGCGTTCCACGACGCTCACCAGGCGATTCTTGTCGAGGAGCGTAACGCTTTGGTGCGCTACGAGCGGGCCGCTCAGGCACGGTACGCCTCGGGCACTGGACTACAGCAGGAAATTGTGCGCATACAAACGCAAATCACCCGTGTCGACACCCGTCTGCTCGAGGTTTATGAACACCACGCCATGCTGGGGGCCGCTCTGAATCGACTCCGCGACCGGCCGGCCGATGCGCCGTTCGGTGCGTTCGAGCTGCCGGATCCCATCGCGTCAGGGCTGACCGTTTTACATTTCGATCGGGCCGCGTTGCGTCGCGACGCCTTGACACGACGGCCCGAATTGGCCGCAGCCAAGGCCAGGATCGCTGCCGGTGAGAAATTGATTCAGCTCGCCGAGAAGAGTTTTCGGCCCGACGTGAAACTGGGGCTGTCCTACACCGCCGTCGGCCGACGTGAGGACGCAGTGGGGCGGCTGCAGCCGCCCGAGGACAACGGTGACGACATCTTAGCCTTCACCGGCTCGGTGAATCTGCCGGTGCGCCGCCGCAAGCTCGAAGCGGGGGTCGAGGAAGCTCGGGCGAGGCGGTGGGCCGCCGAGGAAGCCAAGCGGCAGGTGCTGAGTCAAATCGAAAGCACGATCGGTGACCTCACCGTCCGCATGCCGCTGCTGTTTCAGCATCTGAGGCTGCTCGAGACCGTTTTGCTCAAACAGGCGCGCGAGGCGTTGCGGTCGGCCGAGACGGCCTACAGCACCGGCAAGCTCAACGCGGTGGATCTGCTGGACGCGGAGGTTGTGTTGTTCGAGGTGCAGATCGCCGCGGCTCGCACCCGCACCGATCTTGCCGTGGCTTGGGCCCAGCTGGAGCGAGCTGTCGGGAGGCCCGTAGAGTCTTTGGAAGTTGATGCAGCCAACGAGAAAGAGTTGAGTCGATGAGAGAAGAGAACCAAGGAAACAACGCCGCGGCCAAGAGAGCCGTGATGACGGCGGGCTTGGTGATCGTCGCGCTGATGGTCGGGATCGGGGTTGCGCAGTTTTTGCCCGCGGACCTCTTCGGCCTGCGGCACGGGCAGGGCGAGTCGATGTCGGAGGGGCACGACCACGCGTCGGACGGACAACTCTGGACCTGCGGCATGCATCCCCACGTAATCCAAGACGAGCCGGGGCAATGCCCGATCTGCGGCATGAATCTAACCCCGATTCAGGGCACAGCGCAGGCTGACGCCGGGTTCGAGCCGGCGATGGCCGACACCTGGACCTGCCCGGATCATTCCATCATCGTCGAGAGTGAGGCCGGGACTTGCCCGATCGATGGCCAGGATCTCGTCGCTTCTAGTGGTGATGGCGAAGGCGGCCGCAAGATCCTCTTCTACCGCAACCCGATGGAGCCGATGATCACCTCACCGGTGCCGGCCAAGGATCAAATGGGCATGGATTACGAGCCGATTTTCGCCGACGAGGTCGACCAAGGAGCGAGCTCGGGGGGCGGCTCCAAGGCTGTCGTCCGGATCGATCCAGCGGTGGTCCAGAACATGAACGTGCGCACCCAAGCTGTGACTCGCCGCGACCTGACCCGGCCGATTCGCACCGTGGGTCACCTGGAATTTGACCAGCAGCGCATGGTGACGGTGACGACCAAATATTCGGGTTGGGTGGAGAAGGTTTACGTCAACTATGTTGGCGAAGAGGTGAAGCGCGGCCAGCCGATCTTCGAGATCTACTCGCCGGAATTGGTTCAGACCCAACAAGAGCTGCTGTCGGCGATCGAATTCGCTCGGGATATGAGCGCGGCGCCCGAGGACACGCGGCAGCGGGCGCTGTCGATGGTCGACTCGGCGCGGACCCGGCTCGGCTACTGGGATATTTCTCCCCGGCAGATCGCGCGGCTCGAAGAGACCCGCGAGGTGTTTCGAACCCTCGAAGTGGCGGCGCCCGCTGGCGGCCTGGTCATGAAGCGTATCGCGGGGCTCGAAGGCATGGCGGTACGACCAGGATTGGAGCTGTTCCACATCGCCGATTTGTCGAGCCTGTGGTTATCCGTCGAGCTCTTCGAGCACCAACTAGGCTGGGTCCACGAGGGGACTAAAGCCGAGATCGAGTTGTCGTCCTTTCCTGGTGAGAAGTTTCACGGCCAGGTTCGGTTCCTCGAGCCGGAGCTTTCCGAGAAAACCCGCACCATGCGCGCCAAGATCGAGATACCCAACCGCAAGGGTCGTCTGCGGAGCGGTATGTATGCGTCCGTGGAGTTGCAGCCGGTGGTGGTGCGCGATGTGCTCGCGGTGCCTAGCCAGGCGATTCTGAGGACCGGCTTACGTAACGTTGTCGTTATAGCCCTGGGTGACGGGCGTTTTGCACCGCAAGAGGTAACCCTGGGGCACGAGGCTGAGGGTTTCGCGGAGATTCGTGATGGGCTCGACGAAGGCGCCCTGGTGGTGACCTCGGCACAGTTTCTGCTCGATTCTGAATCCACCTTGCGAGAAGCAATTCAGAAGATGGTCGCGGCACGTCGAAGCGACGGAGCGGAGGCGCCCTGATGTTGAATCGCCTCATCAAGTGGTCGCTCGACAATCAGCTGCTAGTGGTTGTCGCTATCGTGCTGACGGTCATCGGCGGCTGGTGGTCGATCCGTAGTACTCGGGTCGACGCGATCCCGGATCTGTCCGACGTGCAGGTGATTCTCTACACCGAGTTCCCTGGCCAGGCGCCGGAGGTGATCGAAGACCAGGTGACCTATCCGATCACCTCCAAGATGCTGGCGGTGCCCTATGCCAAGGTGGTGCGGGGATATTCGTTTTTTGGTTTCTCGTTTGTCTACGTGATTTTCGAAGACGGCACCGATCTCTACTGGGCGCGCTCGCGGGTGCTGGAGTATCTCTCGGGATTAACCGGCAAGTTGCCGCCCGGCGTCACGCCGCAGCTTGGCCCCGATGCCACCGGCGTGGGGTGGGCGTTCATGTACGTGCTCAACTCGCCGAGTCATTCCCTGGCCGAGTTGCGCAGTCTGCAGGACTGGTACTTGCAATACGCCTTGTCGTCGGTCGACGGTGTCTCTGAGGTGGCGTCGATCGGCGGTTTCGTGCGCCAGTACCAGGTCGAAGTGGATCCGATTCGGATGCGTGCCTATGGCATCGGCCTGAAGGTGGTCAAGGAAGCGATCCAGCGGTCCAACATCGATGTTGGTGGACGTTTGATCGAGATGGCCGAACGCGAGTTCATGGTGCGCGGTCGGGGCTACATTCGTGACGTGCGCGATCTCGAGTTGATCGTACTCGACGCCGGCCCCGGTGGCGTTCCTGTGTTGCTGCGGGACGTGGCGCGAGTGGCCATCGGCCCCGAGATCCGGCGCGGTCTGGCGGATTGGAACGGCGAAGGGGAGACGGTTGGCGGCATCGTGGTGGTGCGCGCTGGCGCTGATACCCGGGCCACCATCGGACGGGTCAAGACGCGGCTGGCCGAGCTTGAATCAGGCCTGCCGGAAGGCGTCGAGATCGAAGTCGCTTACGACCGTACCGGGTTGATCGATCGCGCCATCGCCACCCTCACCGACACTTTGCTCGAAGAGATGATCGTCGTCTCGTTGGTCTGCGTGGTGTTCTTGCTCCACTTCCGCTCGGCGCTGGTGGCGATCGTCTCGATCCCACTATCGATCTTGCTGGCGTTCATCGTCATGCGGATTCAGGGGTTGGGCGCCAACATCATGTCCCTGGGGGGGATCGCGATTTCGATCGGTGTTTTGGTCGACGCCGCCATCATCATGGTGGAGAACGCCCATAAACATTATGAGGAGTGGCAAGGGAAACGATCGCACTACCAGATCATCTTGCGATCGGCGCAAGAAGTTGGCCCGACGCTCTTCTTTACCTTGTTGATCATTACCGTTTCGTTCATGCCGGTTTTCACCTTGCAGGCCCAGGAGGGGAGGTTGTTCCGGCCGCTGGCGTTCACCAAAACTTACGCCATGGGTATGGCGTCGATCCTCGCCGTGACGGTGGTGCCGGTGCTGATGTTTTGGTTCGTGCGCGGCAAGATCCGTAGTGAAGCGAAGAATCCGGTGTCTCGAGTCTTGGGTTTCTTGTATACACCGGTGCTGAACCTCGCGTTACGTTGGCGTGGGTTGGTGATCGTCGCCATGATCGTGGTTTTGGCGCTCACTGTGTTACCGCTCAGTCGGATCGGCTCGGAGTTCATGCCACCGCTGTGGGAAGGCGATTTACTCTATATGCCGACCACCTTCCCGGGTCTGTCGATCACCAAGGCTCGAGAGATTCTGCAGCAGACCGACAAGATCATCCGCACGTTCCCCGAGGTGGAATCGGTGTTCGGTAAGGTCGGTCGTGCAGAGACTGCCACCGACCCGGCACCGCTGTCGATGATCGAAACCACCATCATCCTCAAGGATCCGAGCGCCTGGCGCCCCGGCCTGACGCGCGATGAGTTGATCGCTGAGATGGACCAGGCGATTCAGATTCCCGGCCTCACCAACGCTTGGACGATGCCAATCAAGACCCGCATCGACATGTTGTCCACCGGTATCAAGACGCCGGTCGGCATCAAGATTGGCGGGCCGGATCTGCGCACTCTTCAGACCATCGCGGAACAAGTCGAGTCGGTAGTGAAGCCGTTGCCGGGGACCTTGTCGGCCTACGCCGAGCGGGTGATGGGGGGGAGTTACCTGGATTTTGATATCGACCGCGAGGCGGCGGCACGTTTTGGGCTCAAGGTGGGTGACGTGCAGGATGTCATCCGTTCAGCGGTTGGCGGCATGAATGTATCGTGGACGGTCGAGGGGTTGGAGCGTTACCCGATCAATGTACGGTATCCCCGCGAGCTGCGCGACACTCCCGAGGCGCTGGAGGAGATTCTGGTGTCGACTCCGGGCGGCGGCCAGATCCCGTTGCGACAGGTTGCCAGTCTGCAGATTCGAGAGGGGCCGCCGGGTATCAAATCCGAGGGCGCCAGGCCCAATGCCTGGATCTACGTCGACTTGAAGGGTATTGACGTCGGGTCCTGGGTCGAGCGTGCCCAACGGGAAGTCGCCGCCAAGGTTGAAGTTCCCCCTGGCTACACCATCTTTTGGTCCGGGCAGTACGAGTACATGCAGCGGGCCAAAGCCCGGCTGGCGCTGATTGTGCCGATCACCATGTTGTTGATCGTCCTGATCCTTTATGTCCACACCAAGTCGATCATCAAGACCGCCATTGTGTTGTCGGCGATTCCGTTTTCGCTCGTCGGATCGGTTTGGTTGATGGATATCCTGGGCTACAACTGGTCGGTGGCGGTGGTGGTGGGGGTGATCGCCCTGGCTGGCCTGGCGACCGAAAACGGGGTGGTGATGATGCTGTATCTGGATCTGGCCTACGAGTCCTGGCAGAAGCGTGGCCGAATGAGCACCTACTCCCACTTGCGTGAGGCGGTTGATCACGGTGCGGTGCGTCGACTCCGGCCCAAGATGATGACCGTCGCCGCGACGTTTTTTTCGTTGGTGCCGATCCTATGGTCGACCGGCACCGGATCCGACGTTATGCGCCGAATCGCGGCGCCCATGGTCGGCGGTGTGTTCACGTCGTTTGTCGCCATCCTGATCGTCTTTCCAGCTATCTACTTTGTATGGCGCGGGATGGGACTCGAGAGGACCTCACTGTTCGCCGAAGATCCAGAGCCGACCGAGGGTTCCGAAACGGAATCGCAGAATGTCGAATCGGGGGAGTCGATGTGACGCCCAGACACAAGCCACCTCCGCGAGGGATTGAAATCCCTCGCTCAGCAATAACGTCCCCCTTCGGCCTCCCCGAGACTCGGGGAAGCCTCCTGCTGGGAGCGCCGGCGTCTCGCCGGCGGATAGCCAGGATGGTACCTACTCATTAGAAAAGGAAGCACCATGAGAAACTCACTCCGACCGATCCGCGTGCTCGTCACTCTCCTTGTTTTGTCCTTGTCCAGCTCGGCAACCTTCGCCTCCGCCGCCG
>JAJCXQ010000706.1 GCA_029263355.1 Acidobacteriota bacterium
GCTATAAGGAGGGCAGCAGACTTCGCGAATGCACTGCGTGGAGCGCCTGAAGGCTTTCATCCCACGCATGACCGGACCCGGACCGGAAGCGTTCGTCAGTCCGCCGAGCGATTCAAAAGCCATAGCGCCCCTCGCCGCTCGGGACGCGGCTTAGCTCAACAACTTCCAATCCGAAATCCGGCTCTGCGCCGCCGCTGATGACTGTGGCAAGGTGACACCTACTATGACGACAAGCGTTCTCGGCCGGACTTCAGATTGGAACCTGCCCTGTTCTACGATTTATAGCCGATGAAAAATCAAGGCGACCGGCGGCACCAGTAACAGGCTATGCCGATCGAAGAGGCAGATAATGACAGACTATTATCTGATGGACAACACCCTTCAAGTAGCAACTATACTCAGCGGTATAGTTGCAGTGGATCATATTGTCGCCCGAGCTAGGGGATTCGCGTCCAAGCGAAGAACTACCAACGCAACGGCGCCTGCAGCATTGCTTGCCAGAGCGGTTCATCGCGTCTTAAGCAACGAGTATCTAAAGAAGGCTGGCCATAGACTGTGGGCCTATTTAAACATTGTGATTTATGGCATTGTTATTCTTTTGGTAAGCGTAAGCTTGAGTTTTTACCTGCTAGCAATTTTTGTCTTGGTGCCACTAAGCTTTCTGGATTCCTGTTTTCCGTCTGGAACCGAATCCGGTGAGTCTTTGACTCACATCAGCAGATCTCAAGAACATGTGGACATGGTGGCCTTAATAGCTATCGGCATCTTCTGGCTCGCAGTTCTCGTCCGCATTTCATATAAAGAGTTCACTTGTGCGACCATGGAGAAGGTCAAGATGGTAAATGTCTATTTTTTTATAACCTTGCTTCTAAGTAGCTTAGCAGGGGCATTGGGTTCGGCTCTTGGGAGTATTTACGCGGGATCGGATACGTTTGGAGAATTTGTTACGCTTTCCACAATTGCGCCTCTCGCATTCGCCTGCTTTGGTTTTGCGCTCAAGATCGGCGAGAAAGATCTGGTTAGCAACCGCTGAAACATGGATTTCTGAATGATGATGAAATTCGAGTCTCTCGGCCGGCTAGCGCTCGCACTTCGCGACGGGCTGAACACCAGCAGTATGGCCGGAGTTGCAATCATGATGACTGGATCCATACGTGACAAGGGTCGTTTGCCGCAGAACCCTTCGGTAGAGCGGGCGGCAGCCGCCGCTCACCGTCTGCCGTTACTTGCCTCGTGAATCTCTGAATTGCCCCCTATAGGCGCTTGCCACCACTATCGCGAGGTCAAAGTTGACCGGCGAACCCCAGCCCCTATAAAATAGCGGTAATCGAGCGTAACCGCTCGCAGATCGTGGCCTGAGAACGTATCGCGTTCTACTACGTTCCGGGTCGCAAGCCTTAAAACGGGCACGACGGGGGCTGCAACCCCCACCGTACCCTCAACCACGCAAGGAGAATCGTCCATGCGCAATCGTACTCTCGACTCTACCACCCTCGCCCCAACCACCTCCCTCGCCACCGTAGACCGCTGGTACATCACCGAGAAAGGCCTGCGCGCTTCCGGAGCTGCCAGCATGATGGCGTCCGCCGCCAGCCTTCGCCAAGCGGCGACGGAGCTGGAGGAAGCCGCCAGCCGGCTGAGCCAGGAGACATCCCTGCCGCCCAACGGCTCGGAAGACACGGCTCTTCAAACCTTCCGTGGCGGTACCGTCTGCTGTCGCTACCGCCACGAAACCCGAGTGCCAGACCTTCGGCTGTGCGGCAAATGGCTGCGGAACGCTGGGTTCGAGCTCGGGCAGAAGTATCAAGTCATGGTGGGTGACGGGCAGCTCACAATTTGCGCTGAGTAGGCGAAATTCCGAGCGAAGCGCGCTTTCGAAGAAAGCGTCATGTGCCGAAGGGCTCCACCGAACCCTGCTCGAAAACGGGAAGTTGCGCCCCTCCAGGGCGCCTCCCACGGGGGCCACTCAACCCGGGGCTCACGTCGCGTCGCCGAGGCTCCGCGTCGCCAGCCCCGGGCTGAACGATTCGGCCCCCTCCGGGGCCAAGGCACGAACCTGCGATCCTGACACTCGCGTCGCCAGTCACGGGTCTCGGACAAGCCTGGGCGCGACGGGCGAAGGTCGCAGAACCGTCCTACGGGGACCCTGAAACGAGTCAAATAGTTAGTCCATTTGACTCCCCGCACCCCGTTTGCGTCCCGTGCAATCGCGTCTGGCGCTGGCCAAAACCGTTTGTGCCTCGTGCAGTCGCGCCTGGTGCTGGCCAAAGCGAGATACATCCGCTGCACTCGTGTGGCGGCCCTGGCACAGGTAGGCAGGACCTCGGTGCAGATGAAGGCCGGGCTCGATTGGGGTGCGATCCTTCAGCTCTACGCCCCACTAGAGAAATCAGATGCCCCCGTTGAAATCAAGCAGCCAGGAGCCATCTGCGTATTCCGGCGAGCCGACCACCCATTCCGACGCAAAGCGACCAGTAGCCTGAGCGAGTTAGCAAGCGCGAACCGGGCACTGTTGTTGAACTTGCCGAACGTCAGTTTCTACCGTGGCAGATTGCTGCCAGCGCCGAGCGATCCTCCAGCAGAAAGCCATCACGCCGAGTATCGACGATACCGCTCTTGCCCCAACGGCTCATGATGCGTATGGCGGTTTCGATCGTCGTACCTGCCATGTCAGCAAGGTCCAGGCGCGACAGTGGCACAGGGATGAATTCGCCGGTCCCGCGCGCCTGGCCGACCGAGTCGCCAAGCTTTAGGAAGAGCTGAGCGAGGCGCGGCTCGACGCGCGAGAAAGTACCCTCCACCAAGCAGTTTCGGCACTCGGCAACCTGCTCCGTAAAGACCGACAACAGATCGCCGAGCAGTTGTGGGTCTGCCGACATAGCGGCCAACAGCTTGCGGCATGGAACGTCCAGACACACCGAACTTTCGAGCGCAGTCACCGTCGCTTCGCTCGCTCGACCGCCGAGCACCGAGATGCCAACTGGGTCGCCGGGGCTGAACAGCGCCAGCAAAGCGCTGCGGCCGTTGGTGAGGGCGCGTGTCATCTTGAGTCGGCCCCGCACCACGATAAACACTGATTGTGATGGCTGACCCTCCTCTAGGATCGCCTCACCTGGCCGCAGCGACCGTGGGGTTCCAGCCACTACTAGGGTGATTAGGCTAGGGGCAGGCAGCCGTGCATATCGGTCATCTGCCGCCAATGCCTCAATCAACGAGTTTGTGACGAACGTCGAGGTGCTGGTCTCGGTCATCCCAGGTCCCCTTCACAGCGAAGCTACCTGCTGTCTGCGCCTGCGTCACCACCCGTCGGGGTGGGGCCCGTGGCGGTCGGATGCGAGCTGGAGGGGCCCCGAAATTCACCTCGCGACATGACGGTTGTCATACGAGATTTTGGCGTGCCTGCTTACTCTCGTTCTGGATTGACTACGTTGCCGCCGGAGGTATTGATGCGCGAAGGCGACTCTTTGGATCATTTTTTTCTCGGGCCGAAGGGGGAACTGCGCCGTTTCTTCAAAGAGGTCGTCGAGCTGGTTGTTGACGACTATATTTTTTGGCGCCGCAACTACCATCCCAAGGATCCGCCAGCTATTCCCTACCGCCAGCTGCAGTCCGACGGTGCTGAAGCCTACCGGGGACGTTTCAACCAAGAGCTGTTCGCGCTGATCTCGGACCTCAAGCTCGACGTGCCTTTCTTCTCACCGCGGTATATGGCCCACATGGTTTCTGAGGTGGCGATGCCAGGCCTCGTAGCCTATTTGGCCACAATGCTCTACAACCCGAACAATGTCTCGCTTGAAGCCGCGCCGGTGACGGTGCGCTTCGAGCTCGAAGTGGGGCGGCAGTTCGCCGAATTGTTCGGTTACAAAACGGCTGAGAGCTTCTGCCATTTGTGCTCGGGTGGCACGATTGCCAACTTCGAATCGCTGTGGTTCAACCGAGCTGGCCGGTTTCTGCCCTTGACGATCGCCCTTGCCTGCCATCACGAGAAGGTTGAGGCTCCAGCCGAGTTGCCGACAACATTGTGGCAGCTGCTCAACGTTTCGACGCAGCAGACTGGGCGTCTATATGCCGAATTCCAGGACCGTTGCCGGGCCCGTGAGCTCGATGCGCACACCCTCTTTCGGCGATGGTCGCTCGACGCATACGGCGACGCCGATTATCGCGACTTGGTGCGTGATCATTTCGGTGAGACCTACTCCAGCCCGGTGGTTCTGATGCCCCGGAGCGCACACTATTCTTGGAAGCGCGCTGCCGCCTTGCTCGGACTGGGCCGGCGCAACCTATTGCCAGTGGCGGTCGACGACGGCTTCCACATGGATCCGGTCGATTATCGAGCCTGCCTGCGTCGTTGTTACGAGGAGCGGCGTCCGGTGATCCAATCGGTATTTGTACTCGGCACCACCGAATTCGGCTCCGTTGATCCCTTGCCTGAGCTTCTTGCAGTCCGGGACCAGGCACGCGAGACGGGTCTCGATTCGCCGGTGCATGTCGACGCGGCTTATGGTGGCTATTTTGCGACAATCTTCCAGGCCGCTGACGGACGGTCTCCGGAGAGTGTCGAGTCGTCCTGGTTGCAACCGCTGCGGCAAGCGTGTGCCGCGCTCCCGGCCACCGAGTCGGTCACCGTCGATCCACACAAGATGGGATACGCCCCCTACGGTGCCGGCGCCTTGGTCATACGCCACGGCTTCCTGCGTCGGCTGGTCGCCGAAGGCGCCCCCTATGCTCTCGACACTCGCGGTATTGGCCACGAGGACCTCGGAAAATTCATCCTCGAAGGTTCCAAACCTGGCGCGGTGGCGGCAGCGGTGCTGTTCAACCACCGCATGATGCCCCTCGACAGTGGCGGCTATGGTCGCCATCTGCTTGATCTCTGTCGGCTGGCCCAAGACTTCTACGACCGGGTAACTCGACTCAACGCGTCAGGGCACGAGCGTCATCAACGCTTCCAGATCCTGCCGCTTGCGCGACCGGAGACCAACGTCGTTTGCCTGTTGGTGCTGCCCGCTAGCGCTCTTAGCCTCGCTGCCGTGGATCGGCTCAACGACCAGGTGGCGCTGCGTTTCGGAGTGCGAGAGGTGGCGAGCGTCCAGAGCTACGACTACTTGGTCTCGAAGACCCGTATCGCTACCAACGCCCCGTTCATCACCGCCGACCAGCGCTTATCGGCGCTCGAATCCGACTGTGACGAGCTAACCTGCCTGCGCCTGGTCTTCATGAACCGATGGGCCGAGGGCAAAACCGCCGACCGCATCGACTATCTAGACGATTTCCTCGGTATCCTGAGCGAGCACGTCGAAGCGCTTCTGGCCCGCAAGCCGCAGCCGGATGTCGGTGCTGACAACGTGATCGCCTGACCGCGATGAAAATTCGACGGATTGTCAACAACTCTGGAGATGGATCATGACTGTGAACACACAAAGCACCATCGGCGCCATCGCCACTGAGCACCCCCTGGCGACGCGAGTTTTCGCACGCCATGGCATCGACTTTTGCTGTGGTGGAGGCCGGCCCCTCGAGCAGGCGTGCGCGGCCAGGAATCTCGAGCTGGATCAGGTGCTGAAAGAGATCGAGAGCGAGATCGACAGCACGCCGACGCCGGAGGTGCGTTGGGATCAGAAGTCACTGCCGTTGTTGATCCATCACATCCTGGAGCACTTCCACGAGCCGCTCAAAGAGGAGCTGCCGCGGCTCGAGTCCATGGCGCGCAAAGTCCACCAGGTCCACGGCGACAAGGACCCGGCACTAGCCGAGATTCTCGAAGTACTGCTGGCCCTCGAACAGGATCTCCAGCAGCACATGACGAAGGAAGAGCAGGTGCTTTTCCCGATGATCCTGAACGAGCAAGGGCGCCTGGCCGGAGGTCCGGTTTCCGTCATGGAAGCCGAGCACGAAGTGGCTGGTGAAATGTTGCGCCGACTCCGGTCCCTGACCAACGATTACCGAGCTCCCGCCGGCGCCTGCAATACCTGGCAGGCGCTGTGGGCCGGCTTGGAGGCGCTCGAGACCGATCTTCACGAGCATATCCACCTCGAGAACAATATCCTGCATAAACGCGCCTTGGCGTCATGAAGGGGGGTGACGCACGGTGATGCGCAGACGAAGGCGGCGCCCCAGCCCACCTGCTAGGCATCAGCAGTGGATCTCGGCATTTCGGCGCGCGTAGTACCACCAGTTGAGGGCCAGGCAGACGGCGTAGAACAGCGCAAAACCATAGAGCGCGCGCTCGGGGGTGCCGGCCTGGATCTGCTCGCCGAAGACCTTGGGAATGATGAAGGCGCCGTAGGCCGCGACCGCCGAGGTCCAGCCGAGCACCGGGCCGGCCTGTTGCTCGTCGAACATCACGCCCATCGACCGGAAGGTTGAGCCATTGCCGATGCCGGTGGCCGCGAACAGCACCAGGAAGAGCCCGAGAAAGGCCAGGAAGTACTGCTCAGGGGTCTCTGAGCGGTAGGCTTGGACCATGAAGAAGGAGACCCCGAGGGTGGAGGCGACCATCACCAGGGTCACGATCTGGGTGACTTTAGCGCCACCGATCTTCATGTCCGAGATCCAGCCACCCAATGGCCGCACCAGCGAGCCGATGAGTGGGCCGAGCCAAGCGTAGGCGAAGGCGGACGGCGCATTCGGGTTGACGCCGAGCTCGCTGCCGTCCGGGCCGTGGGCGAAACCGAAGATCACCTTGATGGCCAAAGGAAACGCCGCCGAGTAGCCGATGAACGAGCCGAAGGTCATGGTGTAGATCACCGTCATCACCCAGGTGTGCTTGTTCTTGAAAATCGCATACTGGTGATTGAGGCTCTGGCGGATCTCACCGGGAAAGAGCTTCATGGCGAAGACGGTGCCGGCGATCACCAGCGGTAACACGATCCACTTGCTGATCCCGAGACCGAGCAGCAGATAGAGGCCCGCCGCCGCCATGGCGAAGGCCACCAGCAGCAAGCCGCTGATGCGTAACATCGCCGCGAAGGTCGAGCCCACCCGTGGCGACACCGAGGAGGTGACGATGTTATTCATGCCGAAGAAGGCGGCGACACCAAGAGCCAAGAGGATCGGTACCCACACCAGGCCGGCGTTTTGAATGAACACCACGGTCCCGGAATCGTCCGGTAGGCCCGGGCCCGCCAGCGCTCCGAACAGACCGAAGGTCATCACGAAGGGGACCAGCACCTGCATGATGCTGACGCCGAGATTACCCAGGCCGGCGTTCAAGCCGAGCGAAGCGCCTTGCACCCGCTTGGGGAAGAAAAAGCTGATGTTGGACATCGACGAGGCGAAGTTGCCGCCCCCGAGCCCCGACAGCGCGGCCAACACCTGGAAGGTCCACAACGGGGTACCGGGATCACGCAGCGCCAAGCCGCTGCCCAGTGCCGGCAGGATCAGCAGCGAGGTGGTAAAGAAGATGGTGTTGCGACCGCCGGCTAGGCGGATGAGAAAGGAGCTCGGTATCCGTAAAGTGGCGCCGGTGAGACCTGCGATGGCGTTGAGGGTAAACAACTGTTGCTTGGAGAACGGGAACTCGAGATCGAGCATCTGGGCGGTGATGATGCTCCAATAGAGCCAAACCGCGAAGCCGCACAACAGGCAAGGGATCGAGATCCACAGGTTGCGGCTGGCGATCGTTTTGCCGGTTGACGTCCAGAAGCGCTCGTTCTCGACGTCCCATTCGCGGAGATTCTGCATGGCCATTCCTCTCGCTCGACTCGACGCGGCTATTGATGCAAGTGAAGGCTCTCCTCGAGATATGGATCGCCCGCCGGGCACAGGGAGACCCGGGCCAACCAGCGCACGACCAACAACCCGACAAGACCAGGAAGGGCGAGCGCGCTGCCCGCCTCGAGCAGACCGAAAACCGGACCGCCGGTGACCGGTGGATAAGTCATCAGATAAACGTCGAGCCAACGTCCGACCAGCACCACCAGGGCGATGCGCACCATCACCTCACGGCTGCGCTTGGCGCGCTGCGACAGCAGGACGAGGAAGGGGATGATCCAGTTGAGTATCACGTTGGCGACGAACAGGGGGCGCCAGCCGCCATCGAGACGGATGTTGAAGTAGATCGCCTCTTCGGCGAGGTTGCCGTACCAGATCAGCATCGCCTGACTGAACCACATGTACATCCAGAAGGTGCACATGGCGAACAGCAGCTTGCCGAGGTCGTGCAAGTG
>JAJCXQ010000707.1 GCA_029263355.1 Acidobacteriota bacterium
GCCAGGCAGCTGCTTTGATCCCTCCGCAGCGCCCGCGGGAGCGGATCCTCGACGCCGCTGCCGCGCCGGGGGGAAAAGGCTACACTCTGATCGCTGTGGAGCCGACCGTCAAAGTCATGATGGCCGACGTTTCGCCCTCACGACTGTTCACCGTGCGTAGTAACCTCGGGCGCCTACGGCGGCGGTTGCCGGTGATCGCCGCCGACGCCGGGTCGCCGCCCATCCAGCAGCCTTTCGATCGGGTCATTCTCGATCTTCCCTGTACCGGCACGGGTACCCTGCGCAAGAGTCCAGAGTTGAAATGGCGCATCTCCGAGTCTGAGATCGGGCGCCTGTCACGCCAGTCTCTGCGGCTGCTCGACGGTATGGCGCCACTGGTAGCGCCGGATGGCATTTTGGTCGCCATCACCTGCTCGCTGGAACCCGAAGAGAACGAGCGGGTGATCGAGAGTTTCCTCGATCAGCATTCGGAATTCTCGTTGTTGCCCCTCGAAGGGCTGCTGAGCTACCCGCTCGAAAGTTGGATCGCAGGCACCGGTCTCTGGCGCGTTTTTCCCGCCGGAGATCACGATGGCTTCACCGTCCACGTCCTGGCGCGCCGTCGACGCGGCACGCAGGTGACCGTACCGCGAAGGGTGGAAACGCCACGAGGTTCGACGCGGCCACCAGCTTCCTTGAACGGATTAGACTTGGCCTGGGCGGGATTTTCTTGTTGACAGTCTCTCGTTCGGTACCGTATGTTCGCGTTTGAACGTACAACGATGCGGCATGGCTGCAAAAATCTGCGGCAAGCTGTGTGGCGGATGCGGTTGTTAGGCCCGAAGGGGTCAGAACGTCAAGAGCGACCGCCTGAACTCTTTATTACCTTAGTACAAGGAGCAGTGAGATGGCATCTAAGAACGAACTCGTGAATCACCTGGCGGACAATCTCGAAGGCGTGACCAAGAAACTTGCCGGCGAGGCGATCGACGCGATTTTCGACCACATTGCGAGCACACTGTCCGGTGGCGAGCGCGTACAGATTCCTGGCTTCGGTGCATTCGATATCAGCGAGCGCAAAGAGCGCCAAGGTCGCAACCCCCAGACCGGTGCGGCGATGACCATCAAGGCGAGCAAGGGCGTGCGCTTCAAGGCCGGTAAGAGCTTGAAAGACGCCGTCAACGGCTAATCGCCGCCTGAACAAGTTTGCCGCAATGATTCGCTCTTGCCGCACTCACTAAGCCCTTGGGCCCCGTTCGCAAAACTGCGCGGGGCCCATTTGTTTTGCTCGACTGCGCAGACTTCACGCAGAACTCACCGAATGTTCTTATAGAGGCGGGCGAGCTTGGCCGGCGACACTCCGGCGAAGTAGAGCAGCCAGATGAAGTAGTTGGTCGCGCTGGTTCGCGCCAGCCCATGGTGTTCGAACCGCCGTGCTGAAGTCGTTACCGGCTGATCGATGATCGATATTCGGCCTTGGCGACTCAGGCGACGAACGAAGTCGATGTCTTCGAGGATCGGCCATTCTCGATAGCCACCGAGCCTGTCGAAGACATCGCGGCGAACGAACTGGGCTTGGTCCCCCAACGGCCAACCGGTGAGCCGTGTCCGCAGGGTGGTGAGCCGATGGGCGTGTCTCAACATCCCGCGCTCGGGCTCGAAACGCACCAGAAAGCCGCCGCCGATCGCATCCTCAGCGATGGCGCCTCGGATCAGGCTGGCCGCGTTCGCCGGCAGCCGGGTATCCGCGTGCAAGAACACAAGGATGTCCGAGTCCGTCGAGCGTGCTCCGCGGTTGAGTTGGGCGCCGCGCCCCGCGGGTCCGCTGACCACCTGTACGCCAAAGGATTCCGCGATCTCCACCGTGGCGTCGAGTGAACCGCCATCGGACACGCAGATGTCGTCGGCGATCTCGAGGGCCTGCTTCAGAGAGCCTGGGAGCCAAAGCTCCTCGTCGAGTGTGGGTATGACAAGAGAGAGGCGCATGGTCTCGGCAGGGAGCGGGATGCTAGCATAATGCTTGGTTTCGCCGTCTCAATAATGTCTGAAACCAATCCTTGTAGCAGCCTGCTGCACGTAGCGCCTGCACGCAGGGCCGGGACGAAACGCCGTAGGTAGAGCTCGCGAGATCTATATCGCGAAACACATCTTAGAGGAGTCCTTCCGGATTATGTCTTCAGAGAAAGCCTTCAGCCATCTCGATAGCCAGGGACGGGCGCAGATGGTGGATGTTTCGGCGAAGGCGGTCACACGGCGTGTGGCGGGTGCTTCATGTCGCGTCTTGATGACCGCGGAGACGGCAGCGCGACTGAAGAGCATGCCCAAGGGGGACGCCATCGCGGTCGCTCGGTTAGCGGGTATTCAGGCGGCCAAACGAACCGATGAATTGATTCCACTCGCCCATACCTTGCCGCTGGATCAAGTCGAAGTCGAGATCCAGCCGGCTGAGGGAGGGGTGGAGATTCACAGCAAGGTCATCGTCACCGGGCGCACTGGCGCCGAATTGGAAGCTCTGGTCGCCTGTTCGAATGCGGCTCTGGCGCTTTACGACATGATCAAGGCGGTCGAGCGTGGGGCGGTCATCTCAGATCTGCGACTGGACTCGAAGAGTGGCGGCGCCAGCGGTGACTACCTCCGCGATGAGAAGCGTCGTGATGAGATCAGCCGTGATGAGACCAGCCACGATGAGCTCCGCCGTGATGAGCACCGCCGCGATGATCCACCGTCGCCCAAAGGTCTGACATGAAGGTCGAAAACGGCTGCGACCGGCTGCTAAAGGAATCCGAGGTCCTGGCCGGCAGGCGTTACGGTCTGCTGGCTCACAGCGCCTCGGTCACCGCGGATTATCGGCCGTTACACCTCGCCCTTGGCGGCTCCAAGGCGGGTCTGCCGGCCGCCATTTTCGGCCCCGAGCACGGCTACTATGGTGTCGAGCAGGACATGATCGCCAGTCGTTGTGAAAGCGATCCATTGACCGGCGTCTCGATCGTGTCGCTCTATGGTGATTCCGTCGAAAGCCTGCGTCCCGACCCCCGAGCTTTCGCAGGGCTGGATTTGCTGGTGGTGGACCTGCTGGATGTTGGAGCGCGCTACTACACTTATGCTGCAACCGCTGTTTGGGCTGCCGAAGTGGCGATCGAGGCAGGTGTCGAGGTCTGGGTGCTCGACCGGCCGAACCCGCTCGGTGGAGAGATCATCGAAGGTGACCTGCTCCGCCCCGGCTACGAGTCTTTTGTTGGCGCGTTCCGTACCCCGGTGCGTCATGGCCTCACCCTCGGGGAGCTGATGAAGCTCGAAGCCCGGCGTCGAGGCTGGGACCCCGAGGGGTTGAAGGTCTGGACGATGCAGGGCTGGCAGCGCGCCATGATCTGGGCGGACACCGAGCTGCCCTGGTTCGCGCCGTCCCCCAACATGCCGACGACCCAAACGACATTCATCTACCCCGGGGGCTGTTTGATTGAAGCTACCAGCGTTTCGGAAGGTCGCGGCACGACCCGCCCGTTTCAGCTTGTTGGCGCTCCGGGGATCGATGCTTTGGCATTAGCTCGAGAATTGGCGAGTCGCGGCCTGAACGGTGTCGAATTCCTGCCGACGTATTTCAGGCCGCAATTTCAGAAACACGGTGGTGAGGTCTGCGCTGGAGTCCAGATCGAAGTGACCGACCCCCATCGTTTCCAAGCTTATCGCTGTGGCCTCGAGCTGTTGAGCACGCTGCACGATCAGTTCTCGGAGTCTTTTGGTTGGCGGCAGGCTCCTTATGAGTTCGTCAGCGATCAGCCGGCGATCGATCTTCTCACTGGCGGTCCAGAAGTGAGGACCGCTCTCGACAGCCGTGAAGATCTGTCAGACTGGATCGACAGCTGGCGAGACAGCGAAGAAGAGTTCGGCCGCGAGCGACATGACATCCTGCTTTATTCCTAATTATGCATCAACATCTATTGCTTGCTGACGGTCCGGTGGTAACGTTCGGACGCCTGATCGCCGCGCTGCGGCATGACGGCGCGAGGGCAGGGTGGTTGGAGTGGTCCTCACCGTCTGAGCTCGAGTCACCGTCTGGGCCAGAGTCCTGCGTTGCAGCTACCTACCCCGAGTCCTTGGACGTTGCCGCGGGACAAGGCGTGTTACGTGCGGTGGCGATTGGCGGGGGCCGCAGCGTCGCGGTCAAGCCGATGCGTGGTGCGCCGGTGTTGCGCGACGTGTTGCGTGAGCACTTCCGGGGATGCCGCCTCGTTCTGGTGGTGGGAGAGGTTGATGCTCCCAAACTGGAGCCGGATGGGGAAGACTGGAAGATCACGGTCCCTGGCCGAGCTGCGATGCGATGGACCACCGAAAAATTGATTGCCGCATTGCGTAAACCTTCACCCTGGGGCTGAGCCAGCGCCACGGGTTGACACCCGAGGCTACCGTTTGCCGCCCTCCGGGCTCAAAAAATTCGTGCGAATGACCGAAGGCCATCGATTCGAGCCCGGAGGGCGGTATAAGGTAGCCCAGGGTGTAAACCCTGGGTGGGAGCTTCAATCCCGACCAACCTTTCAATCAAGACCATCTTCTCAATCCAGACCCGCTCTTAGATCCAGACCGACACGAAGAGCGGTGATAAGGAAATCTCATGTACCGCATACTCGTCTCAGATCCCCTCGAAGCCACCGGCCTCGCCATGTTGCGCGACGCCGGACACGAAGTCATCGAGCTGCCCGGCGAGGAGCGTCATCGGTTGCCTGAGTTGCTGCCGGACGTCGACGCCTTGGTGGTACGCAGCGGAACCAAAGTCACCGCCGACCTGCTCGCGGCGGGAAAACGCCTGCGGGTTGTCGGTCGTGCGGGGATCGGCGTCGACAACGTCGATGTTGATGCCGCCACCGAGCTCGGCATTCTGGTGGTCAACGCACCGACCGCCAATTTGTTGTCAGCAGCGGAGCACACCTTCGCCCTCATGCTCGCCTTGGCGCGCAATGTCGCAGCGGCGGATCGAGATATCAAAGCGGGCGAATGGAATCGCAAAAAGTGGGTTGGC
>JAJCXQ010000708.1 GCA_029263355.1 Acidobacteriota bacterium
CGTTTCATGGTGGTGATGACCTGCGTTGCCATCCTCATTGCTTTCGGCCTTCATTCTCTTGATGCCTACCTGCTGGATCTTCAAATCCTAGCGCAGGACGCTCAACCCACCGCCGCAGCCAAGGCCAAAACCCTAGTCCGGATAGTACTCATCTCGCTCCTGGTTGGCATGTCGGTGTTCTGCCTCTATCTCGTCAGGTCTTCGTGGAAGATCTTGAAGTGCGAACGTTTCCCGCCGCCGGGATCTCGGGTGCTCAGCGACACGGAGATCCGGCGCGGCCCGCAGGCCCGGCGTTATGGTCAGGCCGGTCTAGCAACCGCCATCCTGCTAATGCTGCTGACCATCGCCATCGCCTACCAAGCCAGCCGTCTCATGGAGCGCTCTTTCGACACCACATTGAAACCCACCGTGACCAATTTCTAGGTCTACTCGAAGGCGTCAGTCGGCACGTCGGACCGCCGCGAAAACTGGTCCTCGGCCGACGGCTGGTAACTCTCGAGATCAGCCAGCAGCTCGGGCACGGTCGAAGCCACCCGCAAGAATTCGCGGTAGGAACTGCCGACGAAGCCTTGTTCCACGGCGCGCTCCAGCATGGCGATCAGGGGGTCGAAGTAGCCTTCGACGTTGAGCAGGCCGGCGGGCTTGGCATGGATGTCGAGCTGATTCCAGGTCATCGACTCGAACAACTCGTCGAAGGTGCCGATGCCGCCGGGCAGCGCCACAACGGCTTCGGCTTGACCATACATCAAACGCTTCCGTTCGTGCATCGAGTTGACCACCTGCAGGTCACTCAAGCCGAGGTGGGCGACCTCGCGATCGCGCAGCGACTTCGGGATCACCCCGATCACTTCCCCGTTGCCGGTCAAGACGGCATCCGCCAGGACGCCCATCAGTCCCACTTTACCGCCACCGTAGACCAAACCCAGACCACGCTCGGCCATCGTTTCACCGAGCTCGACCGCCGCCGCTCGGAACGCGGGATCAACCCCTTCATGGGAACCGCAAAAGACACAGATTCGCTTTAGCTCAAAAGACTTCCCGGCAGTCATGGCTCTCCTCTCAGGTCGCCCCATGGTTAGCTTTCCGATAGGTCGGTCAATATAGCACCAACACTTTTCGGGGCTGATGCGTCTATCCAATTGAAGGCCATGATCTCAACCACCGAAACTGTCTCTCTGAGCCCAACGTTGTCATCACCCGAAGACCGCCTCGCCGATCTGTTCGACGTCCACCACCAACGGCTATACCGCCTGGCGCGCCGGATGTGCGGGCACCCTGAGGAAGCCCATGACCTGGTGCAGGAGAGCTTTCTGCGCGCCGCGCGACACGCCCGTCGACTACCAACCTCCAGCAGTGGCGCCGAAGCCTGGTTGGTGCGCACCCTGGTCAATCTGTGTCGCGATGGCTACCGCCGCGCCGAGGTCAGGCAGCGGGCGGCGGAAACAGTGCTGAGGGACGACTCAGAGACGCCCAGCGACGCCACCGAAGATCGCCTGATCCACCGTCAGGCGGTGCGCGACGCTCTCACCTCTTTGAACCCTAAACGACGCGCGATCGTCGTCCTGCACGAGCTCGAGGATCGACCGATGCGTGAGGTGGCGCGCCTGCTCGGCATCACGCCGGTGACCGCCCGCTGGCACCTGGCGAAAGCCCGGCGACAACTCGCCGCGGTGTTACAAAGCTCAACTTCGGAGACCGAGCCATGACGCGACTCGAAAACACCCCTCGACCCGACCCACTGCGCAAACAACTGCGGGCCGGCGACCCTTTGCTCCCCGGCGACGAGTTGTCGAGCTTGGCGGCGACCCGCATGCGGAACGCGATGTTGGCTGAAGTGCGGCAGCCAGCATCGCAACCGGGCTGGCGGCTGGCAGCCGTCGCCGCGGCCCTCAGCGTCACTCTAGGAAGCGCCTACCTACTGCGTCTCAACCCCGAAAACCCGATCCCCATTGACGACCGCCGGGCGGACGAGGCGACCGGTCCCAGCGGTGGACGCGCCTCCACCTCCGGCTGGCCCGACGAGTCCAACGACCGCCAGATCCAATTCACCACCCGCGGTGGCACCCGTGTCATCTGGCTGCTCAAACCCAAGCTCGACCTCGAACCCTAGGCATCCAGAAACCCGTTTCTCACCCCAGGGAGGCCCCTGTGGAGCGAGCACGCAGCGAGTATGTATGAGCAAGAGCACAGATTCTAGCTCTCTAAACCATCGTAACCAATGGAGTTGGATGGAATTAAGGCGCCGAGGCGAGTTACGCAGCTGCGCGCGGTCCACAGGGGGCGATCCACAGGGGGCGACCGGACAATCGGTGTTCTTGGATGCAATCTAGCTAGACCTCGATCCGTAACCACAAAGGAGACTCCGTGAAGAACTTCACACTCATCATCTTCGGCATTCTCTGTCTGCTACCGACCGCCCTCTTTGCCCAGGTTCCAGCACCCGATGCCAGCCCCGTACAGCGCGACCGTGACTCCCAGGCCAGCCGCTCTTGGCTGGTCCGCGCCCCCAAAGCCGAAGGCCTCTTCGATCGCCCCACCTACTCGTTCCAGATCAGCTTGCTGCTTGCCGACACCCAAGGCGACACCGGCTACGAAGGCCTTTCCAAGAACGCCCAGAAGGCACTGGAAGACCTGCAAGACTTCTTACCCTTCAAAAGCTACCGTTTGCTCGATTTCGCTTGGCTGCGAACATCCCATCGCTCGTCGGCCCGCGTCCAAGGCCCCGACAACCGCGACTTCGAGCTCACTCTTGCCCTTGGCAAAGGCCCTGCTGAAGAGAGCGACAAGCTGTACATCTCCAATTTCGACTTGCGCGACACCAGCACCCTCAACCTCGACACCGATGCCGGGCCACTACGCCGCGCTCGGTCGCTGATCTCGACCTCCTTTGGTATGAGCGAAGGGGAAACCGTTGTCGTTGGCACTTCACGCCTGGAGGGGGATCAACGGGCGCTAGTCGTCTTGCTAACCGCGGTGCCGACGTCACTCACGGGGCACTGAACTCATCGGGAGCTGAAAGCGCCCCGCAGCGAGACGTGTTAGCCTTCGGCTCAAGGCCCAACACCTATGAGCGAGCTCGCCCCCATCCCCTTCCTGGATCTCGTGCGCCGAATGCGCCACGAGATAGAGAGCCACCAGGCGATCTTCGACCTGCCGGTCAAGAAGTGGTGGATCCCCGACGGGGACGTCGACCTCGGTGCCACCCACTTCGGGCGCCGGGCAGCGACCCCGGTGGGGCCGGCGGCAGGACCTCACACCCAACTCGCACAAAACATCGTCTTGTCGTGGCTTGCCGGCAGCCGCATCATCGAGCTCAAGACGGTGCAGATCAACGACCGGCTAGAGCTCCCACGGCCATGTATCCACGTGCCCAATGTGGGCTACAACGTCGAGTGGTCGCAGGAGCTATTGGTCGATCAATCGTTGATGGAATACGTCAAGGCGTGTTACTTGATCGAAATCCTCAAAGCGACACGGGGCTTCGGCGCCTTTCCGTCGGACGCTGGGTTCGACGTCATCTATGACATCAGCGTGGGCTACGACCTCGAGGGGATCCGCAGCGAAAAAGTCACCGGCTTCATCCGCGCACTGCAGAACCCGAAGCCTTACTTCGATCAGCTACGTCGTGAGCTCGACGAGGACCGATCCCATGATCTGGCTCAGTTTCGCGATCTCGAGCTGCCGCGGGCGATCTCGGACTGCGTCACCCTGTCGACGTTTCACGGCTGTCCGGCAGATCAAATTGAGCTCATTGCGCGTTATCTGATCGACGAGCTTGGTCTGCACACCATCATCAAGCTCAATCCGACGCTGCTCGGCTTCGACAACGTCCGTGAGATCCTGCACCAGCGTCTGGGCTACCGCCACCAGGAGCTGATGCGCGACGCCTTCGACATGGATTTGCAGTACGACGATGGGCTCGAGATCCTGCGACGGCTGAAGGATCTCGCCGAGAGTCGAGGCTCGACCATCGGAGCAAAGTTCACCAACACGCTGGTCGTCGCCAATCGCAAGGATCTATTCCCGACTCAGACCGACCCCTACATGTATCTGTCCGGTCCGCCGCTTCACGTGATCGCCATGACTTTGATGCAGCGTTTTCGGGAGGATCTCGGATTCGAGATGCCGGTCTCGTTCTCGGCGGGTATCGACGCCCGTAACTTCCCGGTGGCGGTGGCCTGCGGCATGGCGCCGGTGACCACCTGTACCGATTTGCTGCGCCAGGGCGGCTACGGCCGGCTGCCGAGCTACCTCAAGGCCCTTCGCAAGGCGATGGCCAGGGTTGGGGCGGACAGCCGCGAGGCATATGTGTTGACGGCACACGGCCACGCCGCCGCGGCGACCGAGCAAGCTGTCGCGGCCTTGGCCCCAGATCTTTGGAATAAACAAGGCCCTCGGTTGAGCGCGCTGGCGGCGGAGGATCCTAGCCAGCTGCCCGCCGCCTTGCGGGACCTGTCACCAACAGACGGGGACATCCTGTTGCTGCAGGCTTTGCGTATCGCCGGACGCCTCAACGGGCGCGACATCGTCCCCCCTTTGATCGACGATTCCCGCTACCACTCGGATCGCAACCAAAAAACTCCTCGTCGCATCGACAGCACTCTCGAGCTCTACGATTGCGTCAACTGCGATCTGTGTATCTCAGCCTGTCCCAATGATGCGATCTTCGCCTACAGCGCCGAGCCCATCACGGTCGAGACCGAGGTGCTGCGAACGACAGCAGGCGGCGAACTGACGCGAACACCAGGAACCGGCTTCACCATCACCGATCGCCACCAGTTGGCAGTGGTCGAAGGGGCCTGCAACGAGTGCTCGAACTGTGAGGTCTACTGCCCGGAGCAGGGCTCACCGTTTGTCGTCAAGGAACGACTGTTCCACAGCCGCGAGGCGTTCACCACCGAGTCGCGACTCGACGGCTTCTGGCGCAACGGCGGCGCCTTGCACGCCCGGCTCGGAGGCGTCGAGATGAGATTTGAGCCCGCGCCGGAGGAAAACCGGGCGACGGTCACCGGTGAAGCGTTCCATCTCGAGCTTGGCTGGGAGCCTTTCGAAGTACGCCGCGGACACCTGACCGGCCCAGAGACGGGCCTCGATACCGCCCTGCTGTGGCGCTTACGAACGGTGTGGGAATCGATCTATCACGGCCCCACCCCCAGCATGGTCCATCCCGCTCCCACCGCGATCGCCCCCGATTGAGCTGAGGCTTGGGCAGTTGAGCTAGGCTTGGGCAGTTGAGCTAGGCTGTTAGCTTTCCCAACCACCCGAGGAAACACTATGCTGCGTCGCTTTTGCAATCTCCGGATCCCGACGACCAAGAACGCGACCCGCCGGGCCGAGATCGCGGTTGAAGATGGCCGCATCGTCGCCGTCGAGAAGCCCGGTACCGGCGATGGCTCTCTGAACGACATCGTTGTGGACCTGAAGAACGCCCTGGTCCTACCCGGGGTCATCGACGGTCACGTACATTTCGACGATCCGGGCTTCACCCACCGCGAAGACTTCGCCACCGGCACCCTTGCCGCCGCCGCGGGAGGTGTGTCCTGTGTTGTCGACATGCCGTGTACTTCGCTGCCGCCGATCACCTCCGGAGCCAACTTGCATCACAAGCTTGGTATCATCTCCCCCAAAGCACATGTCGACTTCATGCTGTGGGGCGGGGTCAGCGACAACGCGATGGCGGAGCCCAATTGGCGCGAGAACCTGGCGGAGATCGCTCAGGAAGGAGTCGCCTCGATCAAGGTCTACATGCTTTCGGGCATGGACACGTTTCGCGACCTGGGGCGCGATCAGATCCGTCAGGTGCTGCATGAGACCGAGCGCCTCGGCATACCGGTGGGAGTGCATGCCGAAGACCGTGAACTGGTGCACGAGCTCACCGACTGGCTGCAGAAGAACGGCTGCAACAGCCTGCTCGACTACGCCGCGTCACGCCCCGCCGAGGTCGAAGTCAATGCCGTCACCACCATGCGCAATTTGTGCCGCGAGACCGGCGCCCGGGTCCACATCGTCCATGTCGCCAGCGGCCGGGCCTTGGAGGTCATCGCCAAAGCGAAGAGCGACGGCTTACCGATGTCCGGAGAGACTTGTCCCCACTTCCTGGAATTCACTTCCGAGGATCTCATCAGCCGCGGCTCGGTACTCAAAACCGCGCCGGTGGTGAAGGGGACCGTCGACCGTGAGCTTCTTTGGGAAGGGGTTATCTCCGGTGAGCTCGACTACGTCGCCACCGACCATGCGGCCGGCCAGTGGCCAGAGGAGAAAAAAACCGGTAACGCTTGGACCGACTACGGCGGCGTCCCCGGCGTCGAGCTGATGCTGGCTTATCTCCATTCCGAGGGAGTTGTCCAAGAACGTATCACCCTCGAGCGGCTGGTGGAGATCACGTCGTCCGCACCCGCGCGCTTCTTCGGCATTGACCAACGCAAGGGAAGGATCGCCACTGGCTTCGACGCCGACCTGGTGGTCTTCGACGAAAAGTCGACTTGGACGGTGCAAGCCGAGAACCTGCACAACATGAACCGCTACACCCCCCATGAAGGGCAGACCTTCACCGGTCGCGTGCGTTCCCTCTACGTCCGCGGCGAGCGCGCCTACCACCGCTCCCGCAATGGCCGTGAGACCTTCGGCCCCGCCGGCGCCGGCGAGTGGGTACGTCGGGAATCGAAGGTTTCCTGAAAGCTGCGGGCCGACACAAGGTTGGCCCCTACAGTCCTGTGGTAGCCGAATCGGCATCTGCCAATAAACAAACCGATGTCTTGCGGACTCCATATTCGCCATGATTTGACTTCTTCAACAGCCCTGCACCGCGAAAGACCACTTCTTCAATGGCGACGCAAAACCACCCCGAAGTCCCGCATCAAGATCGCCTGAGACACATCGATCAACTCTTCCAACAAGCCCTCGACCTCGACGCCGACCAACGGCCGGACTTTCTGAACCACGCCTGCGGCGATGACGACGAGCTGCGCTGCGAAATCGGCCAGCTGCTGCGTGACGCTCTGACTGAGGATCCGCTGCTGTGCTCTGGCGGCGCCATCGATCCGCTCTTGCTGGACAACAGCCTGCTGGCCACCACTACGGCGCCATTCCGGCAGCCCGATGCATCCAACGGAACCTCTGCCAACCTACCTCGTTCCGGTGAGACCTACGGCGCCTACCGGATTCTCGGTTTACTCGGCCGAGGCGGTATGGGGGTGGTTTATCTCGCCGAACGAGCCGACGGCAGCTATCGCCAACAGGTGGCGATCAAGACCCTTCGACGTAACGCCGGCCCGCGAGCCATAACGCGCTTTCGTCGCGAGCGGCAGGTGCTCGCCAACTTGCAACACCCCCATATTGCCCGCCTGCTCGACGGTGGCGTCACCGCCTCCAACGAACCCTACTTGGTGGTGGAACATGTCGAAGGTCAGCCGATCGACCAGTATTGTCGCGATCAAGAGCTATCCCTCGACCAACGACTCGACCTGTTGTGCCAAGTCTGCGACGCGGTGGAAGCCGCCCATCGCCAACTGATCGTTCACCGGGACATCAAACCCTCCAACATCCTGGTGACCCCGGCAGGCGAAGTCAAACTGCTCGACTTCGGGATCGCCAAATTACTCGAGGACAGCGAGTCCGACACTGCCATGGTGACCGAGCAGCCGCTGATGACGCTGCAATACGCAAGTCCAGAACAGTTTCGCGGCGACATGATTTCGATCGCTTCGGACGTCTACCAACTCGGTCTGCTGGCCTTCGAGTTGCTTTCCGATAAGCGCCCGTACACCCTGGCTGCGGCCACGCCTACCGAAGCCGAACAGTGGATCACAGCAGTCGATCCAGCGCTTCCTAGCGTCGTCCTCCGGCGTCGGGAGAACAGTCTCGACGAGGCGCCTTTCCCGCTGCGTTCCAGCGAGCTCCAAGGGGATCTCGACACCATCGTCATGAAGGCTCTGCGTAAAGAGCCTGTACAACGTTACGGCTCGGTCGCCGACCTGCGCAAAGACCTCCAGAACTA
>JAJCXQ010000709.1 GCA_029263355.1 Acidobacteriota bacterium
CGTCGAGCCGGCCGACGAAGAGAATACCGTGACGAGCATCGAAGGGAGCAGGAGTGGGCTCGCCCCGCTCGCCGTGGGCGATAACAGTAGCCGATTTGTCGGCGGTGCCGAGCAACTCTGCTTCGGCCTCCGAGACGGCCCAGATTTCCTTCGCTCGTCGGGCCAATGCAACTTCTTCGTCAACCGCGACATCACTTTCGGTCGGCGCCTCCGGTCCGAGCACGGCGAGCTGCTGCTCGCGTCGTCGAGCGGCGACACTCTCGGCGTCATAGATCAGGCGGACCGGCTCGGCGCTGGGATCGAAGCCGTCGTCGAGTAAGCTCTGAAAGTTATGGCGGCGGCTGACGATCATCAGGTCATAGGTTGCGCGACGCTGTTGCCAAAACTCCTGGAAGCTGGGGCGCCCCAGGTGGTAAACCAGCTCGAGGTTGGGCTCCGGCATCTCGTCGAGGGCCGCCCAGATATCGAGACGGGTCGGGTTGGTGGCGAAGAAAGTGACGAAGTAGCCGAGCTCACACAGGGTGTGGAGTATCTCCTGCGCCCGTGGCGAGCCGCCGCCAAGGGCTTCCAAGGGCACGTGATCGTCGAGCACCAAGACGTGGCCCAGGAACCGTCGACGGTCGCTGGCGGGGAAGAGGTTTTCGGGCGAGGCCGGCAAGGCATCGGTCAATGCCGAGGCATGTCGCTTGGCGAACACGGCGCGATTGTTGGCCAGCATCTCGGCGAGATGGGTTTCGTCCGGCAGGCTGGCGGAGCCGTGATGGAAGATGACACTGCGCGGTTCGTAGACGACTTGATAACCAGCGGAGCGCAGGCGGAAACAGTAGTCGGACTCTTCGTAGTAGGCAGGCTCGAAGGTGGTGTCGAATCCTCCGAGCTGCTCGAAAGTTTCACGCCGGGTGAGTAGGAAAACCCCGGAGCAATAATCGACCTCACGCGGGAAGATGTAACTGCCATGTTCTGGCGCTTCACCGCGCCCATAGCCGCCGGTGGTGCCGTCCCGCCAGACGATTGAGCCGGCTTCTTGCAGCCGTCCGTCGAGCCCAATCACCCGGCCACCAACCGCACCGGTGTTGGAGGATGCTTCCAACCGATCAACGGCTGCTTGCAGGCTCGACGGCAAGAGCTCGGCATCGTTGTTGAGGAACAGCAAAAGCTCGCCGCGGGCTTGGGCCGCTGCTTGGTTGGCGGCAAGGAGAAAACCTGGGTTGCTGTCGTTGCCCACGACCGTCGCCCCACGCAACCGATCGAGCAATCGGTTGGTGTCATCGGTTGAACCGTTGTTGACCACAATCAGCTCGAAGGAAGGGCCTTCAAGCTGGCGCAACGATTCGAAGCAGGCAAAAGAAAGCTCAGCGCGATCGAATAGCACCACTAATATCGAAACCTTAGGCGCAGCCAGCGGCTCGAAGTTTATGGTTCTGTGACTCAGCTTCAGCTCGTCGAGGCGACAGCGAGCCAACCGCGTCGCGGCTCGGCGCAGGTGAGCGTCGTCGTCTTCGATCTTCCAGCGCCGACCCTCTTGTAGGCCGAGAGTGATCAGGTGCAGATACGCATTACGGATACGACCTTCTTTGATTTCGGTGTCGACATCGGGGTGTCGTAGACGGTAGGTGCGGGCGTCGAACAGCGGGTGAGGTTGGCGGCATTGCTCGAGACCCACCTCCAGGAAGTGTTGGTAGCCGGAGAGGTACCGGCCCTCAGAGATTCGCTCCGCCACCTCTGGATAAAGCTGTCGGTAGTCGGCTTCCGAGAACGCGGCGTGGGGATCGCGTCCGGCCAAGGCGCCAACTTCCAAATAGTGTTCATAAGCGCTGGCGAAACGGCCCGCTGCCAGATCAGCATCGGCGTCAGGGTAGCGCGAGCGATACCAGGCTTCATCGATCTCGAGGCCGTTGGGGCGTCGGCCGTCGAAACGGCCGAATCTGACGAAGTGTTCGAAGGCGCACCGGAAGTGCCCTTCCTTGATGCCGATGGCGACGTCTGGGTAGGCGTCGCGGTACCAAGCCTCGGAGAAGATGGCGTTGGGATCGCGGCCGCTGGGTATGCCGCGCTCGAGGTAGTGGCTGCGGGCATCTGAGAACCGACCCGAAGCCACCACGTCGCCAGCGTCGGGGTAGGCGAGGACATACCAACGCAGGTCAAGCTTGGCGGCCTTCATCAACGGGCCGTCCGTCGGCGCCGGTAGGGGCGTCGACTGTCCGAGGCGTCGCCCGAGCTGACGCCGCAGACGCGCTGCCCAGGCTGGCAGCATCATGGCTCGGTCTCCGGTGCTCGTCGACGTTCAGGTCCCATGCCGCGAGTCTAGCGTGATTACATGCGGTCGTGCCGCGAGTGGTGAGCTCGCCTTCCGCGGGTCGAGCCGCCTAGCTACCGTGACGTGAGTGACCGATTTGGTGGGACGAGCGGTCTTGGACTCGGGATCGTCGTCCCCTAGAGTCTCTTCATGCCAGATACTGCACGTTCTTTCGCCCGTCGGGTCCTCGGGCCACGATTCTGGTTGTTCAACGCCAGCGCCTGGGTGTTGCTCGCCCTCGCCAACACCGGCGCCATTGGTGCTGATCTGATGCGCTCCGGGCGACCCGGCGCTTGGTCTCAGACCTTGGTGCAGTACCTGGTGTTCTACGGGCCATGGTTCCTCATCACCCCGATCGTCTTCTGGTGGGTCGAGCGTTATCCGTTGGCGCGCCACGGTTGGCGCCACGGTTGGCGGTACTTGCTTTTCGTGGTGGTGTGGTTGGGGTGTTATCTACCGACCGAAGCGGCACTCTACAGCCTCCTGACCCATGGCTCACTTAGCTTTTTCACCCAGGCATTTCGCGGCATTCCGTTGAACGCTTGGGTGCTCGACTCAGTGTTTCTGATGACCCTGTTCGGGGTCGCCAGCGCGCGGGATATGACCGCCGCGGCCCGCCATCGAGAGCGCGAGGCAGGCCGCTTGGCGGTCGAAAACGCGGAGCTGTCGGCCCGCCTCGCTGGAGTGCGGCTACAGGTGTTACGGGCCCAGCTCGAGCCGCACTTCTTGTTCAATGCGCTCAACTCGATCACGGCGTTGATCCGCAGCGCCGAGCCGGAGACCGCGGTGCGTTCGGTTGGGCTGTTGAGCGAGCTGTTGCGTTACGCCACCCGCGCCGCTTCGCGGGATCGGGTGGCCCTCGAAGACGAGGTGGGATTCGCCGAGGCTTATCTCGGTTTCCAACAACTACGCTACGGTGATCGCTTGCGCTGCGAGTTAGAGATCGCCGAGGCGGCCAGCACGGCGGAGATCCCGCCGTTGATTCTGCAGCCGCTGCTCGAGAACGCCATTCGCCATGGTGTCGAGCGAATCGAAGAACCCAGTCGAGTCGAGCTGACGGTCGCTTGCCGCGAATCAGATTTGGTGTTGACGGTCAGCAATCGCCCGACCCCAGAGAGCGATGGTTCCCCCGGGTTGGGGATCGGGCTGGCCAATCTACGTGAGCGGCTGGAGGTGGTGTATGGGTCTGCCTTCGACCTGAGCTCAACCTCGACTCGAGGTCGCCATGTCGCGGAGCTGG
>JAJCXQ010000710.1 GCA_029263355.1 Acidobacteriota bacterium
ATTCCCGATAGTTGGCGATACCTTCAGCCGCTGCTCCACCGTTGTCGTCGTGTCCGAGGATCTCAGCTTGACGTAGGCCAAAATTGCGCTCGACCCCAAGGTCCAAGATACTCGGATCCCACCACACCACTTGATGATCGCCGGCCAGCGGCTGGTGGAGCCCGGGGCGTACCGATGGATGTAACGAACCCGCCATGGTTTGGGGACTTTCGAGCACCGTGCTCGAACCCCGGACGGGAGGGCAGCCGGGAGCCACCTTGGCGGCCTGGTAGGCATCCCGTGGCGGGTAAATCACCGGATTGAGTGGGCTCAGCCAGCCACCCTCCCAGGGCTCGGTACCGACCCCCGGGACCACCAGAAGATCCTTCGCCCGGGTCGCGGCCACATAGGCCAGGCGGACCCCTTCCGCCTGGTCACGGGTATGCTCGAGCTCGGAGTGATCCTGGAGCTCCCAGGGGGACAGCCCCAACAGCTTTGACGCGCTGAGCCCTTGGCTGGCGTCGAGATAAAGGCCGGGCTCGGGACGAGCGATGTTGGCGGTGAGATCCGCCAGCACCACAACGGGAAACTCCAGACCCTTGGCGGCGTGGGCGGTCATCAGCCGGACGCCGTCGGCGCCTTCTTCCAACACCGGAGAATAACTCGATCTGGGGCGCTCAGATTCAGCGTCCAGGTGTTCAACGAAACCGCGGAACGACAGGCCACCGCGAACCTCGAAGCTGCGCGCCAGGTCGCAGACCCGCTCGATGTTGGCGAGCACTTGATGGCCCGCCGGTCGCAGGGCAAAGCCGGCATGGGCCCGGGTATGTTCAAGCAGTCGACGAACGGTGTCGGTAATCGGCACATAGTTGCGCTGACGATGGAGCTCGGCCAACAGATCGAGTGCTTCGCTGATCGGTTGGAAATCGCTGAGGTCGTCCCCCGCCTGGCGTGCGAACGGACGCACCGCGAAAGGGTGGAGCTTCCAGTCTTGCACCCGGTAGCGCAGCAGCACATTGTCGGAGATGGCGAACAGATCGCCGCGCAGCGTGGAGTAAACTGCCAGCCGATCGTCCGGCCACTCGACCGCGGTCAACGCCGCCCGCAGGGTTTCGACCTCTTCGCGTTGATGAAAGGAACGGCCACCTACCAGCACATGGGGAACGCCCCGCGCCTCGAGGGCTCCAACGTAGCCGTTGGTGATGTCGCCACCCCAGGACATGAAACGGCGAAAGAGCAGCGCGATGTGTCGCGGAGCAATAGCGATTCGTCGCTCGCGATCATCGGGGTCCTGCACCGTCCATCCGCTGTCATGCAGCAGCCAGGCGATGAAGGCGGCCGTGGTGTCTGGCAAACATGCTTCGATCCGGGTTTTGGTGACCCTGGAGTAACCGAAGGGCGCCGGCGCCGGCACCACCACCAGTGACGGCTGTTCCGTCGGGGTTTCGCGATGGGGGTGCAGCGGGATGTAGTCGGGCTGGCCGCTGTTCAAGTCACCGGTCATGTGTCTGGCGAAGGCGGCGTTGACCGCATGTTGTAGGGCGCTCACCGAGCGATAACTGCGCTGTAACTGCACCATGGCGACGGCGCCGTTTTCGGTCAACTGCCGTTTGACGTCCTGATAAAGCAATACATCCGCTCGCCGGAAGCGGTAGATCGACTGTTTTGGATCGCCGACCAGGAACAGTTTTCCGGGCTGCGGCTGGGCCTGGCGCCAGTCGGTCTGCTCCGGATCGTCAGCGGCGAGCAGCAGCAGGATCTCGGCTTGCAACGGATCGGTATCCTGGAACTCGTCCACAAAGAGGTGCGAGAACCGGGTCTGCAACTCGTGGCGGATGGTGTCGTCGCCGCGGATCAGATCACGAGCGCGTAACAAGAGATCGAGAAAATCGAGCTGGCCGGCGCGTCGCTTGAGCTCCTCGTAGTCGACGATCACCTCTCGCAACTCGACCTGCAGTAGAGCCGCCAAGTCAGCGTCGGCTTGACGCTTGAAGGCCTCGAGGGCGCCGAGGACCGCCTGCCGGATCTTCAGCGCCTGCTCGCGGGGCATGTTGGCCGCAAACCATTGACCGCGGCCCTTCCAGTTGCGATTGCGGTGCAGCTGGTAGTAGAGCTCCACCATCTGGGCTTCGAGCTCGTCGTAGTCCCGTTCGGCGACCGTCTCAGTGCGACGGACCCAAGTCGCCAAGTCAGCGGCGGGTTCGAGTGACCGCCGCAGGTAGTCGTGGCGATTGCGGCATTGCTCACAGAGCTCGGCAAGCTCGTCGACCCCCTCGAGCAAGGTGTCGATCGCGGCTTCACGTTCGAAGGGTCGACGTTGCCAAGGGGCTGTGAAGTCGCGCCAGTCGACCAGGCTGCGACCTGCTTCACGCAGTCGATCGAGAGGGGTCGAGTTGTCGAAACTGCGGCCCCTCGCCAGTCGGCTCAAGGCGCGTCGCAGGCCGGTGGGCATCTGATCGAGTTTGCGTTCGATCCAGTTTTGGAAGGCGCGATCGTAAAGCTGGGCCGAGGCCTGCTCGTCCACCTCTTCGAAGGCCGGGTCGATACGAGCCTCAACCGGACGTTCGCGCAGAATCTCGGCGCAGAAGGAGTGGATGGTGCCAACATGCGCTTCTTCGAGCCGCGCCAAGGCGTTCTCGAGATGGTTGCGGGTGGCCTCGTCGTCGGTGGCGCCGCGCGCCTTGTCGAGCTCTTGACGTAAGCGCAGCTTGAGCTCACCCGCCGCCTTGCGGGTGAAGGTCACCGCCACGATGCGATCGATGGTGGTGGCGCCGCTGCCCAGGATCGCCACCAGCCGATCGACCAATACGGTGGTTTTTCCGGTCCCGGCGGCGGCCTCCACCAGCAAGCTCTCGGCGAGGGAGGTGCGGATACGCTGTCGCGCCGCCTCGTCGTCGAGCGCGTCGGTTTCTTGGCCCTGCGCGTCGCGGGTCATGGTAGCTCTCGCAGGCGGCTCAAGGACACTAGCCGTTGTGGATGTTTGCGTCGGATCCGGGCCTCGACGTTGGGGCCACAGACCTGCCGATAGTCACACCATTTACATTCCCCGCTGTCGGGAGCGGCGGGGAAGAAGCCCTTCTCGACCGCACGATCAACCTCGTCGAGAACCTGGCCCGCAGCGCGACGAGCGTCGTCGTCGAGGGCAACCTCTTGGGTCGAGTAACGACCCCGCCGAGTGCAAAACGACAGACGACCGGATTCGACCTTGGTTCCCAACAGCTGTTCCGCGGCCAGGGCATAAAGCACGGGTTGTAGGGTCTTACCGCCGCCGACGATGAGCCGCTTGAGATCCGGGCTCTTGCCGGTCTTGTGATCCGTGACCCGCAGGAGTGGACGGTCCGGGTCTTCTTCCACCAAGTCGATAGCGCCGCGCAGCAGCCGGCCTCCTAACACCTGGGCTTGTTCGAAGGGCTCGTCGTTGAGTCGCATGTCGGCAGGAATGTTGTCGGTTGTTCTGCCTCGCCCCAGCCCGAAGGCCATCTCGAATCGTGCCGGGCGCCAAGTCTCCTGGGCCGCGATCCGGCTTCGAATCCAGCCTCTGAGGTCGGTGTGGATATCTTCGATACCGCTGCGCCAAATGCGGTCGATCGCCGGCGCCAGGTCTTCGCGGTAACGCTCGGCGACCCGTTCGACGATGCCATCGAGGAGCGAATTGACCGCGTGTTCTGAGCTCTCTTCGAGGCTGAGGAGGCTGTTCTTTTCGAGCTCCTGAAACAGCTCGAATTGGATCTGGTGAAAGAGACTGCCGCGGGTCAAGGGGTCGATTTGCTCGAGGCGGACGGCAGCGTCCCGAGGTCTCAGGCCATGGATGGAGTAGAGCAAGAACCTGAAGGGGCAGGCGGCAAAACGCTGCAAGGCGGTGGGTGAATAGCCGCGTTGGTCGAGTCGGTAGTGAGCGAGGCCGGCGAGAGTCTCCGCGTCCGGGTCGACGACACCGTCCGCTGCTGAGACCCCCGGGCGCCAGCGCCGCCAGCGGGCGCGCAGGGAACGGGTCAAATGTTCGTTGGCGTCGAGCAGGAAGCGGCCGCGGCCAGGCGCGACGGTGGTTTCGTCGCGCAGCAGCGGCTCGAGCATCGACAGGTCATATTCAGCATCGTCGATCGCCGTTGTCGCGTCGCGGGGCGCCGGCCAGCCGAGCAACGACTCGGAGCCCGCCGCTGCCCTCGCTTCCAGACGCCTGAGATCAGGCAGTTGTCCTTCCGCTGCCCGCAGCAGGTCGAGGGCGTAAAACGAAGGCACCCGGGCTCGACCCTGCAGCACGTCGAGGTTGGGGTAGGAGACGATAAGTCGCGAGCGGGCGGCCCCGGCGGCGATGCGCAGCAGCAGACGTTCACCGGCGATACGTTCCTTCTGAGTAGGGAGCGCTGCGGTGAGACGCCGTCGGTAGTTGTCGAGCAGCAGCGGGTCCTCCAGTGCTCGGCGCGGGAAGATACCTTCTGCGAGCCCGGGTAAGAAGACCGCCTCGAAGCAACGGCCCCGGGCTTCGTCCACGGTGGCGACAAACACCCGGCCATAACGTCGCGCCGGGGGTTCGAGACGCAGCGCAGCCAGGCGCTCGCCGAGTACGCGGCGGACTTCGTCGAGGGCCACCGGTCCGACCCGGTCCATCGGCCGCAACTCGGCAAGAACCGTCAGCACCCTTTCCGGGTGGCGCAGAACCAGGGTTGCAAGGTCCTCGAGGGCTCCCAGCCACTCGCCCCACAGTGCCTCGCTGGGCAGTTCGGCCAACGTCTCGATCACCGGCAGCGCAAAATGCTCGAGGTGGGCGAGGCGTTCGGCCTGCGTCTTCAGGTGGGTTTCACGGGCCGACTCCTCGCCTGCCAAGCCTCGCAATTGCAGACGGATCTCGGCCTGCAGACCGCCGAGCCGCTGGCGCCAGCGCTCGATGCCGCCGTAGACGCGTGCGTCGACCAGCAAGCGCTCCCAGCCGCGAGGGGTCCGCAACGTACCCGCAATCACCGGTGTGTCGTCGATGCCATCACTGTCTGCCGGGCCATCACTGTCTGTCGGCTTCTCGGCTGTCGGCATCTCGGCTGCCGGTATCTCGGCGCCGGGCGCCTCAGTGTCAGGTCGCAAAGCCTTGGCCATCTCGGGCTCGAGAAACGTCTTGAACACCAGTTGATCGCCGGCTGGCGCCACCCACGGCACCTCCACCGCGGTGGGAGCTCCGGCGCCATCGAGCTCGGGAACCTGACCGAGAGAGAGGTACTCGGCGAAGCGTGACGCGGAAAGCCCTTCCGACGCGCAGTCGAGCAACGCGAGCAACGCCCGGCCTGCGGGATGTGGCCGGCGGGTGCCGCGGCTAAAGTACGCCGGTATCTCGGCTCGGCGTAACGCTTCCTCCACCAGCGGTAGATAGGAATAGGGATCACGCAGCAGGATAGCTACTTGATCAAAACCGAGACCTTGATGCCCTGCACCGGGCTCGCTCTGTCTGCCGGCCAGGGCTTGGATCCGACGTGCGATCTCCACGCACTCGCGCCCCTCACCCGCCGCCGACAGAAATGTGAAGCTGGGATCGTCCACCGTCGTTTCGGTTGACGGTTCTGTGGGCTCCGTGGAGCCCGTCCGGGGATCTGCGTCGCGACCTGACGGTGACAGGGTGTCAGACAGAGAAGGAGTGTCTGACGGAGACAGGGTGTCTGACGGAGACAGGGTGTCTGACGGAGATAGGGTGTCTGACGGAGATGCAGTGTCAGGCAGTGCCGCGAAGACCCGTCGTCGCAGCCGATCCAGCTTGCCGATGGATGAGGCAGCTGCGCCTTCGACGTCTTCAGCGTCGGTACCGAAAATCTCTTCTAAGGCTCGGCGTCCTTCCCCATCACCTTGCACAAGTGTGGCGAGCGCTGTCGGCGCCCGTCGGATCAGCTCGCTCAGGAACCGACGCTCGACGATCGGGGCTGCAGCAGGATCGAGCAGCAGTACCGGCAGACTAATCAACAGATGTTTGCCGAGCTCAACCTCGGCGCGCGCCAATTCGAGCTGAACCGCAGGATCCGCCAGCGACGAGGCCGCGAGCTCACCTTCGTAACGTTCCAGCAAGCGTGCGATGTCGCGCCCCGGTGGCCCGGTTGCGGCGACGGTGTCACCTACGATGCCATGGGCCCGCAGCTCCCGAAGGGTTGTCGCCAAAGCGCGGGCCATACCCGGCGCCTCGGCTACCGGCTCGAAGTAGGTCAGCTCACCGTCGGCGGCGCACAGCGAGATCACCCGTGCCGCCAGCGCCTCGATGCCGAGGCCACTGACCGGTCCGAGGCCGGCTGTGGCCATACGTGGTGTCGCCAGCTCTGCCGCCAGCTGTGTAGGCGTCGCCCGATGGACGCCAAAAACGCCGGTGCCGGCGGCGCAGACTTCCCGTAGCAGGTCGTCTGCGGCGCCTCGGTGAGGCGCCAACACCAGGATCTCTGAGTCTGTCGTGAGAGTCTCGACAAGCCAGCGCCGCGCGATGGTCAGGCGGTCTTCAGCGCTCGAGGCAGTGACGATGCGATGGAGCATGAGCTCGGCGAAGGAAGATCAATATAGTTTGAGCGTCAATTGTGTTGACCTACGATTGCAACATTATCTGCCGCATCTGGCAAGCCGGCTAGGATAGCTATTTTGATTCTGGAGAGACTATTGTTTTGCCCAGGGGCTAGAGAGCGGGCTTTCATGGCCCCAATCACCATCTGCCGGCCACAGTCTCTCTACGATGGCGGGATCGGGCCGTGCTGTGCTGTTGGGCGTTGAAGAGGCGCTTACGCTGCAGGATGACCAAGAATTCGGCGAGAAAAGTAATTCTGCCCGAGCGTGAATTGTACGCGAGGACAGTATTAGAATGATGTCTCGCAGAGAATTCAGATTACAGGAGGTTGATCGTGATCGAGTTTCCTTACAAATCTATCGTCTTCGCTCTTCTGGTTGTCCTTGCCGGGCAGCCCGTGGTGGCCGAAGATTGCAACATCATCTACCGCATCTGGCAAGACGGGCAAAATAGCTATTTCGAGTATGGAGAGACTATTGTCTTGCCCAAGGGGCAGAAAGCAGATCTCTACATTCATCTCGAGAATAAGGGTAAGGACCCTTATAGCACTCTGGCCGCGATCGGTGCACCGTCGGACTTCATTCGAAGCACCCATCAGGCCAAGGATGTCGCCCGCGTATTGCGACTGGGTGACCACGATCCGCGCAAGGGCAAGATGTCCTTCGAGACCCATGCCGTCGGCAAGACGGGCCTTGGATACCGCATCACCGAGGTGGTGAGGCCTGGGCGACTGGACGATATCCCGGCGAATTGCCGTTCCGGCCAGGTCCACATCACGGTTGCTGAGCAGACTCCATTGGTGGCTCCGCCACCGGCTGCGGGCTCGATGAACGAGGCAGCACAGCAGCTGATCGTGGATCTGTTCAAGGGTATTTTGCGGCGAAGTGCAGCGGAAGTTGGGGACTATCCCAACGATTGGTTTGATCGCGTCGAGCGTGAAGGGTTACGGGGCCTCATTTTTGTCGCCGAGACCATGGCTTCGTCCACCGAGTTTCGTGATGCAGCTCTCGCCCGCACTCGTAAGACCCTTCCGAATTCCAGCGGCACGCTTCCAGGCACCGTGCAGGTGCTCGAGGATCATTTGTTGACCAGTATCATGGAAGACCTCTACGGCGGGGCTCGGCTCGATGCTCCCAATCATCGTCTGCTGGCCAACAATCTCTCCAATTGCCTCGCCGGTCGGGGCGGCGCCGACGCTTGCCGTCGTTTTGGCCGTGATCTGTTGAGTCAACGACAGTACTTCGAAAACAACCGCGAATTGTTGCAGCATTGGCAGCGTTAGATAGCGGCCGACTGCTTAAGCCACGGGTTTCGACCCGTGGCTGGTTTCGCAGGTGCGTGGTGCGTTCGAGGCGATCGGATGGCCGATCTGATTCAGGGTCATCAGACTGATGGTGTTGATGAGACTAAAACGTCACCATCGCGAGCCGATATGGACATAGAGACGCAACGCAGGTGTGTCGTTTTGTTGAGCGGCGGCTTGGATTCGACAACAACTTTGGCGATCGCCAAGAGTCAGGGCTTCGACGTCTACGCCATGACCTTTCGCTACGGCCAACGGCACGAGGCCGAGCTCGAGGCTGCCCGTAACGTCGCCAGCCACTTCGAGGTGTGTCAGCACATCGTGGTGGAGATGGATCTCCGGCAGTTCGGCGGCTCGGCGTTGACCGGCGATCTCGAGGTCCCCAAAGGGCGCTCGGAGGAAGAGATGGCAGAGGCGATTCCGGTCACCTACGTGCCCGCCCGCAACACCATCTTCCTATCCTACGCCTTGGCATGGGCTGAAGTGCTGAACTCAGCTGACATTTTCATCGGCGTCAACTCGGTGGACTACAGCGGCTACCCGGATTGCCGTCCCGAGTACATCGCGGCATATCAGCAGATGGCCGAGCTCGCGACGCGTCGAGGCGTTGAAGGGGACCAGGGGCTGACGATTCACACTCCGCTGAGCGCTCTCACCAAGGGCGAGATCGTCCGTTGGGGATTACAACTCGGCGTCGACTACAGCCAGACGTCTACCTGTTATGACCCTTCATCGTCGGGCGCCGCCTGTGGCGAGTGTGACGCTTGCCTGCTGAGACTCAGGGGATTTGCTGATAACGGGCTGCAAGATCCTGCACCCTACCAAGCTCAGTGAGCGTCTCGCGCGGCCCTCCGTCGAAGCGAAGTTCTGAATCGCAGCTCTGCACGGTTTATTGTTCACCGCGCAGTGCTCGTATCGGGTCGATGCGAGCCGCGTTGATGGCAGGGATCAGGCTGGCGAGGACAGCGGCGATCAACGACAGGGCCACCACCGCGGCGAGAGCCGATGTGTCGGTTGCGCTGACGCCATAGAGGAAAGGTTCGAGACTGCGGGCGGCAAGCAGGCCGAGGGCGAGACCGAGAGCGAGGCCGATCAGGCTGGTTCTCAAACTGCGGTGTACAACCAATTCGATGATGTCGCTTCCGGTGGCGCCAACCGCCATTCGCAGACCGAGCTCGCGCCTGCTTTCGTTGACCCAATAGGCGACCACGCCGTAGATACCAGCGCCAGCGAGCAGCAGGGCGACAGCGGCGAAAGCAGCTAGGAGGCGGCCGTAGAAACGATCGGTGGCGACGGCGCCGCGTTCGAGGTCGGAGAACGTGAAGGTGCTGTGCACGGGCTGGCGGTGATCGGTGGCAAGGGCGGCCCGTGCGACAGCAGCGCGAGTTAAAGCGTCGCGTGTCACGGTGGCAGCATCTTGGGTACCTCTGCCCAACAATCTCTCACCCGTGGCCGTCGTGTCGACCGTGGTACGGGCAATCACGGTCATGGCGCCATAGGTGGTCTGGGAGTGGGGCACAAAAAATGCCGGTCGGGTCACTTCAGACGGTCCGTGAAAGCGGACGTCACCGACCACGCCGACGACCCGTAGTGAACGTCTGCCGCCGTAAATAGCGAAGCTCTCACCTACCGGATCACTCTCGCCCCAGGCGACGCGAGCGAAGGTTTGGTTGATCACCGCCACCGGTTCGGTGTCGGCACGGTCGGTCGTCGCGATCGATCGGCCACGCTGGAGCGGAGCGCCGAGGGTTTCCAGGTAGCCGGGGGTGATGGTCCGAAAGTGGGCTTGGCGCAGGGTTTCGGAGGCTTCCTCGCCCGGTAGGGTGTAGGGTAGGTCATAGTCGATCGTTAGCGGGTCCATCGGTAGACCGGAAGAGGCCCCAGCGGCGATGATTCCTGGGGTCGCTCGCAGTCGCTCGAGCAAGTCGCTGAAGTACGCTGCCTCCTGCTGATCACTGGTGTAGGCGTTGTCGTCGAGGTAAATGCGGGCGCCACTCAAACCGGCGGAGCGGAACCCGGGATCCACCGATCGTAGCTCCGCTAGATTGCGCAGCAACAAGGCGGCGGCGGTCACCAGTACAACAGCGACGGTGACCTGCATCACCACCAAGGCTTGCCGAGGGTCGGCCAGGAGCGAGTGTCTGGCTCGCGCGTGACGTAACCCACGCATCGCCCCCGCCAGGTCGCGGGTGAAGGCCCAAACGGCGGGCGCCATACCAAAGACTAGCCCAGCCGCCAGCGAGACCCCGACACCGAAGGCGAGCACCGGTAGATCGAGGCGCACATCGTAGAGCCGCGGCAGCAGGCCATCGGCGAGGCCGATCAACACCCGATGCAAGACGAACGCGAGGGCAACGCCGAACAAGCCGCCGAGGCTGGACAGCAGCAGGCTTTCGATCAACAGTTGTGTCGTCAGCTGGCGACGCTGCGCACCCAGAGCCCGGCGGGTGGCGATCTCGCGTTCGCGGACGACGGCCCGTGACAACAGCAGGCTTGCCATGTTGGCGCAAGCGATGAGCAGGATCAGTCCCACCGCCCCGGCCGCCGCCAAAATTGCTGGCTGAGCCGAGCCGATCAGCGAGTCACGGAAGGTGCGCAAGCTGATGGTGTAGCCTTCAAACCGTGGATTCTTGTCACCCAGCTTGGCAGCCGCGCTCGCCAGCACCTCGCTAGCGACGTTGAGATCGGCTCCCGGTTCGAGCCGGGCCAATACGTTGAGTCGACCGGACAAACGGCCGTCTTCGACGTCCCAGCCCTGCGGCATCCAGACCTGCACACCGGCCTGGGGCAGCGGTACATTGTCCGGCATGACGCCGACGATCGACACCGGCGCATCGTCGAGGGACACCACCCGTCCCAGAATTTCGGGATCGCTGCCGAAACGACCCCGCCACAGCGCCTCGCTGATGACACAGACCGAGCCGCGGCGGTTGGGCAGCACGTCGTCCTCAGCGAGGGCGCGGCCGACGATCGGGGCGACCCCGAGAGTCTCGAAGAAGGCACCGTCAACCATCAGCGAGGACCCGAGCTCCTCGGGCTCACCATCGCTGAGCAAGGTCACTGAATCGAAAATGTAGCTGGTTAGACGTCGCACTCCGCCGCGCCCTTCAACCTCGTCACGGATATCCACCAGATGGGATGGCCACAGCCCCATGGCGTCGCCCGGATCCTGGGCTCGATGCAGGCTCAACACCGCCAAGTGGGCTGGGTCAGCAATTCCGAGCGGCCGCAGCAAGACACCGTAGACGACGCTGAAGATGGCGGTGTTGGCGCCGATGCCAAGGGCCAGGGTCAGCGCGGCGACCAGGGTGAATCCCGGATTGTGGCGAGCTCGGCGGACAGCGACCAGGAGGTCATGGCGCAATGTGGTCATCGAGGTGGCTTCCTTTCCAAACGAGCGTCGAAAGCTGGGGCTCGTAGCGGTGGTGGAGGATTGGGCGGCTGGCGCCCAGCGCGCCTCCCAACGATGGGCGCGAGGGATCGCGGTGGCAGCGTCGAGCAGCAAGCGGACGCCGAGTTTCAACCGACCCAGCCGGGTTTCGCGAGCTTCCACTTCGAGCTCGGCAAGGAATGTTCGCATGTCACGACCGTAGGTCTGACGGAGACCCTTGGGATACAGCCGCAACATGGCATCGAACAGACGTTCGAGAAGGGAGCGTGGCGGCGAGGTTTGAGTCATTGCGTCGCCTCGTTGTCGTGGACGCCGGAGTCGAGCAGACGCCGACGAACCGTGGTGGCCATTCGTGCCATCCTTCGGCCTTCATCAGCCAGCAACTGGCGGCCGGTGTCGGTCAATGCAAAGTAGCGTCGGCGCTGATCGTTATCGGCCGGGCGGGCGCCTGTCTCCGTAACCAGGCCTTCACGGTCCAGACGCCGGATCACGGCGTAGAGATTGCCCGGCATCATCTGCACCTGCCCTTCGCTTTCCTCGCGCATGCGTCCCGCCAACGCATAGCCGTGCAACGGGCCGTCGACAAGCGCCAGTAAGAGGTGGAAGTCCACCGGCTTGAGGGGGAGTTGAGTTGCCATCGTAGGTGTTATACGAATTCTCAGTATACTGGTTTCAAGTATAGTCTCGAGATCGTCGACACCGATACCGAGCCGACGACTTTCTGGAGATGGCGCCTTGCCACGGTGCAATCCAGGGCCGGCTCCATTGAACGCAGTTGAGAGATTGCCCATGCTGCGTCGTCAAGTAGAGCCGAGACCCGTGCTCAACCTCCCGCGTGCTCAACGTTCTAATCGGAAGATTGCCACCACCAAGGAGTTTCCCGTGACGAATCGACTCCTCGAAGCGTCCCGCCTTCGTCCTTCAGGGACCTGTCGAGAATCGACCGCCGGCTCAAACTGGGTGCGCAAGCTGAGCAACCTGCTTGAAGAGGAAGGTTTGAGGCAATAGAACTCGCCACCGAACAAATCGGAGCCTTACTCCGTAGAAGTAAGTAGACCAGACCCGTGGTGGTGTGTATTTGGACTGAAATCCATCTGGGAGTCGATCATGCTTGAACGTCCGAGGCAGTGGCTGTCATGTTCGCTCGTGGTCTCGCTTGCTATCGGAGCGGCTTGGGCTTTGATTTCTTACTTGGACAAACAGTCTAGAGTACTGCCCTTTGCCGAGCCCGACGAACTCGTTCTTATTCGCGAGGGCTCGGAGCAAGAGACAACACCTGTGCCTTATGCCAACATCTTGGCTTGGCGAGCCCGCGAAGATCTGTTCCAGGAGGTTTCCGCTTTCGCTGTCCGCGAGACAAGTCTCGGCGAGAAGAATGCGGAAGAACAGGTTCACGCCATGATGATCTCAGGCTCCTTCTTCGAAACTCTGGGGATTGCACCTTGGTTGGGTCGGGCATTCTTGAACGAGGAAGCGCTGTCGGGGGCGCCGCCAGTTGTGATGCTGAGTGCGGATTTCTGGCAGCGGCACTTCGCCGGGGATCCGCACGTCATCGGTCAACTGCTCAGAGTAGGAAGCGTCGAACGGAGGATCATCGGCGTCGTGCAGGCCGATTTTCGGTGGTTCACGGAATTCGACCTGGTCGACGTACTTTTGCCGCTGGCGATTCCGACCGTCTCGAGCCAGCCCGCGAAGCATGACCTCGTCGTGATCGCTCGCTTGCAGCCCCCAGTCTCCATCTCCGAAGCCGCTGCTGCGCTGAGATCCACCAACACCGAAACCTGCGATCATCCGGCGTTCCCGGTCGCCCTGAAGTCGGTCTATCGGACCCGGTGACGGTCCTCTCCTTGACGAGAATGCCGCTGGCAAGCGAATGATTCATTGTCGTACAAGCGGGGAAGGACCACCTAGAGGCGCGCTCGAGGGGTCAGATCACGGCGTGATCACGACTCTGGACGATGCAAAGTGGGCCGATCCTCGGCGGATCTTGATGCATGCTGTGGGCCGGCGAAGCCATCACGGGGTGATCTGGCTTCCTGCCATGGGCAGAAACTCTGCCGAGCCGGTAATATCGCTTTTGTCGGCCGACATATACGATGTTACCGGGTGATATCGGATATGTCGGCCGACATGAGGCGATTTCCCCGGGTCATGACGCTTCTGTCGACCGACGTTGTGCGTTATTACCCGGTGATATTGCCTCTGGTTTTCGACGGTCTTGGGTATCACCGGGTGAATTTGGCGACGTTTCTGGTGTGAAAGCTTGCTGTATGCTCGCGAGCGGCATGGCGCCCTTCGGCTAGAACGCGGTCGCGCCCGACATGTTCCGATCCCGGCTACGACAAGATCTGTGGTAAATCCTCCTCCTACCCGACTCTCGGAAGTCTCTCCACCCCCGAGGCTGAAGGGGTTACATGTAGCTGCGGTTCTGTGGGGGGTGTTGGTGGCGCTGACCGCTGGTCAAGCCTATGTTTCGGGGGTTTTCAGTCAGAAACCCGTTTCGGTCGTGAGCGAGGTGGTTGACGCTCTGCTCTTGTGGTGGCCGTGGGCCGTTGCATCGTTGGCGATTTTCGCCCTGGCCCGGTGGCGTTCGCCGATTGGACCGGGGTGGCCGACCGGGTTGCTTTTGCATCTGTTGACGGCTGGGATGTGGGCAGGTCTCTACAGTGGTTATCTATCGCTCCTTCATCTGCTGCGCCATGGTAAGACGGTTGAGCTCGAGCCGTTGACCAAGGGCGTGGGGCATTACCTCGGGGTAGGTCTCTACCTTTTCTTGTTGGGTTACGGTTTGGTGGTGATTGCGGGCCTGCTCTACGACCTGCTGGAGCACCAACAGGAGCGTCGGCTGGACCAAGCTCGGGCCGACACCCAGGCGGCGCGATTGCGGGAGCTTTTGTCCGCTGCCCGCTTGCGCAGTCTCAAGACTCAGATGCGCCCGCATTTTCTCTTCAACGCCTTGAACACGATCTCCTCGTTGCTGGACGACGACCCCCAGCACGCCCGCGGAATGATCGCCAATCTCGGTGATCTGCTGCGCGCCAGTCTCGAGCTCGAAGATGTCCAGGAGGTTCCTCTCGAACGTGAGCTCGAGCTGCTGGACCGTTATCTGGCGATCGAGCGGGCGCGGTTTGGCGACCGCCTCCAGGTGACGGTCGAGGTTGATGCCCTAGCGCGGGTGCAATCGATACCGAGCCTATTGCTGCAACCGTTGGTGGAGAACGCAGTGCGTCATGGTGTCGGTCGCAAGAAAGGACCCGGTCATTTGTGGATTCGAGCCGCGGTTGAAGGGGACCAACTCGTGTTACAAGTGGAGGACGACGGTCCCGGATTGCCTGCTGGCGGGCTGTCGGATGGCGAGGGTATCGGGTTGAGTAACACCCGAGAGCGCTTGGTGGCACTCTACGGGCAAGGACAACATCTCGAGATGTCCAGTGTGGAGGGCGGTGGCCTACGGGTCACGGTGACGGTTCCTCCCGAGCGGTTTGCGCACGAGGCCACTGGATGACCCTTGCAACCCTGATCGTTGACGACGAGCCACCAGCTCGCAAGCTGTTGCGTCGACTGCTCGCCGCTCATCCTGATCTCGAGATTGTCGCCGAGGCCGAGGATGGCCAAGACGCGGTTGATCAGATCCGCCGGGTTCGTCCCGACCTCGTTTTCCTCGATATCCAAATGCCCGGGCTCGATGGTTTTGGGGTGATCGAGGCGATTGGCGCCGCCCACATGCCACGGGTGATTTTTGTCACCGCTTACGATCGCCACGCCGTACGGGCTTTCGAGACCCACGCCGTGGACTATCTGGTCAAACCCTACGATGAGACACGGCTGGCACGAGCGGTGGAGCGCGCTCGGCGGGGTCACCACCGGGATCGCCTGGAGGAGATGACGGCCCGGTTGGTGTCGTTGGTTGCCGCCGAGCCCCTGCCTGCATCCCGGCCTGCATCCCGGCCTGCGTCCCCGCCTGCGCCCCTGCCGGCCATCTCGGATCGACTGGTGGTGCGCTCAACCGGCCAAGTGTCGGTGGTCGACGTGGCGACCATCGCCTGGATCAAAGCTGAAGGCAGCTACTGCCGGTTACATGTGAAGACCGGGAGTCACCTGCTGCGGGAGTCCCTGCGGAGTCTCGAAGCTCGCCTCGATGCGAGCCTTTTCCGACGCATCCATCGCTCCGCGCTGGTCAATGTTCGCCATATCGTCAAACTCCGTCCATTGGCTCGTGGTGACGCACTGGTGGCGATGGACGATGGCCACGAGCTGCGGGCCAGCCGACGGTACCGTCGGCAGCTCGAGAGTTTCTTCTCAGCTGGCTAGAGCTCGAGCCGTCGCCGCTCCTGCCCGTTTCGGGTCCGTTCGCGGTGGCCCGCGGTGGTCCGCGGTCGCCCGTTGACGACCCCCAAGATCCCACTTGCAACACCGGTGATCCCGTTTGCCAGCTGACGGGTAACTGCCCTTGTGACAGGGCGTACCCGTGGTGTTGTCAGTGTTGTCCATCAACTTACCGCGAGGACTCCCCATGCCCCGAATCTCTTCTTGCTGGATCACAGCCTTGATCATCTTCACGTCGTTCTTTGCCACGGATCATCTGAGCGCCAGCACTTGCCCAGAAGTCGAGCCGGCTGCTGCTGAGATCATCAAACAAGCGATTGCTGCGCACGGTGGCAAGACCGCTCTGCGATCGATTCACACTCAACGTGAGATAGGGAAGACCACGATTTATCTGAAAGGTGAGGTGTTTCGCGAATCGGACTACTTGAGCCTTCAGCAAGCGCCCGATAAATTTTACAAAGAGTCACCCACCGGTTTGCCTCCCTTCCACGAAAAACTCATTTTTGCGACAGATGGCAAGACTTCCTGGACTCAAAACGATGGCGCTCTGGCGCCCTATGCCCTGCCTCCCGAAGAATCGTTTCCGGTGTCGGAGGAAGCCTATCCTTATTTCTTTACTCTCTGTGAACGAGGAGTGCGCGTGATCTACCAAGGCGCCATGGACCTCGACGGCGAGTCGGTTCACCACCTGAGTTACATTTTTGCGGACGAGCGGGTCGAGGATGCGTACTTCGAGGCTGGCGGCGGCCTGCTCAGGGAGGTGAGTCGCAACATCCAGACCTCGCAAGGGCCAGCGTTGAGCCGTCGACGTTGGCTCGATTACCGTCCGGTCTCGGGGGTTTTGTTGGCCCACCGGCAAGAGTCGATCTTCCCACCTGATGAGCATCATGTCTCGCTGATCAGCAAGCTCGAGATCAACGTGGAACTTGCGGATCACCTCTTCCAGCTGCCGCCCCGACCTGTGCTCGGGCCGGAGCACTTGCAGCGATTGGCGGGCCGCTTTCGCGCCTCAGACCAGGTTTTTATAATCGTCCATTCCGATGCGGGGCTAACGATCGAGTTGCCGGGCAAAGCGCCGGAAGTGATGATCCCGGTCACCCCCGAGCGTTTCCTCTTTCACGACGGCAGAGGACCCGGCAGCGCGATGGGCAATGTTCGTTTCGATCTCGACGTCGAACCGGACCGGCTTGTTTTGCGACTGCGGCAGAAGGATGTCGCGGCCGAACGTGAGGGCGACTGATCGAGGAGGTCCTCGAGGACCAGATGTGAGTTCGTCTCTTGGCAATATCAGAGGAATCTTAGGATCGCGGGGTGTAGGTGATTTCTTACGGTATGATGCCCCCAGTTAATCACGACAAGGTGGGTGGCGGGGTTGCGGCGGCCGAAGAGTTCGGCGGGCTGGGTGGCTCCTGCTTGCTCACCTGAAGGAGGAGAAGAGATGAAGCTCAACGCTCCGAAGCAGATAACCTTTATTATCTCGGTGATCCTGGTGCTGATTGCGGTCTTGGTGGTCTTGGGTGTAGCCCCGGCTTTGCCGATCAAGGCGTTTTGGCTCGCCGTGGGTGGCTACACATTGCTGGCCTTGGCGTGCTGGCTACCCAACCTCTGACCGGGGTACCGACCTACGGCTCGCCGCGCAGCGAGGGTACCTGAAGCAAGATTGGTGCAGGTTCCTTGGCCATGGTGGTGAGCCGCATCCTACAGGGATCCGTCTCGCAGAGTGGAGTGGTATCTTTGGGTCGACTGGTATCTTTGGGTCGAACCTGGCAAGGACCGACCGACAGGTTTTGCCAGTGTTCGAATATGGGACCATCAACCACAAGGAGACACTCATGCGCGTCACACCCGGTGGCCTGATTCGACCCGATGTCTGAGGTTGCTAGCAACCTTGGCCGTTCATCCTCGGCTGGCCCCGAGGGGGCCAACCGAGGTTGCTCGTCGGTTGTAAGTCACGAGCATCTGGCGATGATCCAAACGATCATCGAGGAGCTCCCGACGGTGGCTGCCGCCCAGGTTGTGATCTGCGACGATCAGCTCTGTGAGGAGCAAGTCTGTCGTGATGAGGTCTGTGGTGGCCACAGCGAGCGCCGAGACATCGTTGCCTTTCTGCTTCCCGATCTAGCTTACATTGTTGCGGAGGAAGAGCGTGTCAGCCACACGGTGGAATGGCAGCGCCGGAGTGTTTTGCGTTGGAACCGGATCTTCGACCTGCTCTACAACCTCGAGCCGCCAAACGACAACCCTGCGCTCAATACCATCGGCTGGGTTGATACCGCGACCGACACCGACCTCTCGGCTGAAGAAATGCACCGGTGGTTGTCGGATGCCGCCTGCGGCATTCTGTCCCTCGAGCCTCGACGAGTGCTCGAGATCGGTTGCGGGACAGGGATGATCCTCTACCGCGTCGCACCACACTGCGAGCACTTTCACGCCACCGACATCTCGCGTCGAATGTTGGATCAGCTGAAAAGCCGCCGCGGTCTCGAGGCATCCCAAGGCGGCCTGCCAACCAACGTCACTCTCGAGCAGGCCGCGGCCGACGAGCTCCGTCATCGATTCGACAGCTTCGATGTTGTCGTCATCAACTCAGTGGTGCAGTATTTCCCATCGATCCAGTATTTGCGGGCGTTACTCCAAGGCATGGCAGAGTCGTTGCCCAACGGCGGGGCAATCTACCTCGGCGATATCCGAAGCCTGCCGTTGTTGGAGAGCTACTTCACCGATGTGCTGTTGACGCAAGCCGAAGACGACGAGTCACTGAGTCAGTTGTGGGAGCGAGTTGCTGGCCAGTGGCAATGCGAGTCCGAGTTGATCATCGATCCAGCGTTCTTTGGTGCGCTCCGTCAGGTCATCTCGCGTGTGGTTCAGGTAGATGTCTTACCCAAACGGGGTCGCGGGACCAGTGAAATGTTTCTTTATCGATATCAGGTGGTCTTGCGAATCGGTGAGTCTTTGCCGGTACCGACCATAGAACCTCTCCACACCGCTTGGCTCGACTGGCGAGAGGGCGGCCTGAACATGGATTGTCTGCGCCGCCGATTGACGGACGAGGCGCCGGAGACTCTCGCCCTCGCAGCGGTCCCCAATGCCCGCCACGACCGGTCCCGAGCGATCGCCGAGCTGATGAAGGCGGGTGCTGGCGTCGCCACGGTGGGCGAGTTACGCCGTCGGCTCCCAGCGGCCCTCGGCCAAAATGTGGGTGTTGAACCCGAAGATCTGTGGTCCCTCTCCGGCGAGCTCGGCTACGTGATGAAGTGGAGTTGGGCTCGTCACGGTCCCGAAGGACACTTCGACGTCTACTTGACGCGCGGCGACTTGGCCGGTTCGTCCAATGGCCCGACCTGGCCAGAATCGGTTGAGGGGCCAGTTGCCGCCGATGGCTGGTCGACTCTGGCCACGCGACCGTTTGCTGGCCGCCTGGTCAGCACCCTGCCCGCCGCCGCTCGCGCCCATGTAGAAGATCGAGGACTCGGAGGTCCGATGCCGGATCGCTATGTGGTGCGTCCTACCTGTACTGCATCCTAACAAGGGCCGACACAAGGTCGGCCCCGGCCCAAGGCAGCAAATGCCGAGCGGTCGGGGGGTTCGAAACCATCGGTTTTAGCTGTGCTGCTATGCTCGTGGCATCATGCCGATACAGTCCCGTGAAGTCACGGCGCTTCACGACGCCTGGAGCGAAGGCGAGCCGGACGCGCTCGCCGAGTTGATGCCGCTGGTTTACGACGAGCTGCGCCGGATTGCGATGAGCCAGTTTCGCCGTGAGGGTAAGAGCCATACCTTGCAGCCGACGGCGGTTGTCAACGAGGTGTTTGTGCGGCTCAAGGGTCAGCGGCAAGTCGGCTGGCGCGATCGCAACGAGTTCTTCGCCGTAGCGGCGAAACTGATCCGCCGGGTGCTGGTCGACCATGCGCGTCACCGTAATCGGCTCAAGCGTGGCGGCGATGTGCCGAGAGTACCCTTTGACGAGATGCTCGGTCGTGCCGAGTTGCGGGCGCCGAGTCTCATCGCTCTCGACGATGCCCTCGAAGACCTGGCCCGTATGGCGCCGCGCCAGAGCCGGGTCGTCGAGCTCAAGATCTTCGGTGGCTTGACTCTCGAAGAGATTGCCGACGCGTTGGAGATCTCGCGCTCGACGGTCCATCGCGAGTGGAACGCTGCCCTTTTATGGCTACGTCGGGAGCTCAGCCCGATCCGGGAAGGCGAGGCGAAGAGCTGACAATGAAGGCACAGGGTTTCTGGTCGGCATTGAGGACACAGACGAATTATTGAAACGAATCGCCTGGCGTTGGCGCGGTACACTATGAGGAGGGGCGTGACTGGGACGGGTGGAAAGTGTGAGCTGATGCCGCCGATGACTCCGGAGCGATGGCAGCGTGTGACAGCGTTGTTGGACGAAGTATTGCCATGTGATCCCAGTCAGCGCGAGGAGCGGCTGGAAATCTTGTGCGAGGGCGACGAAGAGCTGCGTCGGGAGGTCGAGTCACTCCTGCGTTATGAAGCGGAGAGCGTCAGTGTGTTGGAAGAGCCACTCGCGCCGTGGCGCCCGTCAGCCAAGGAAACTTGGCCGGGGGGAGAAACGCCGCCCGAAACCGATGAGGTTGGCCTCCGAATTGGTCCGTATCGCGTCTTACAGCGTCTCGGTGCGGGCGGTATGGGGACCGTCTATCTGGCGGCGCGTGAGGACGACTTCCGCAAGCGGGTCGCTCTCAAGCGGATCAAGCGCCAAGTGTTGTCCGAGGAGGTGCTCTATCGTTTCGAGAACGAGCGTCAGATCCTGGCTGATCTCGAACATCCCAACATCGCTCGGATCCTCGATGCTGGCAAAACGCAGGATCAACTGCCCTACTTCGCCATGGAGTATGTTGACGGACGGGCGATCGACACCTACTGCAACCGGCAACGGCTGACGGTTCGTCAGCGTATCGAGCTGGTGCTCGAGGTGTGCTCGGCGCTCCAGCTGGCGCACCAGAATTTGGTGGTCCATCGGGATCTCAAGCCCGGCAATATCCTGGTGACCCGTGACGGCGTGCCCAAGCTGATCGACTTCGGGATCGCCAAACACTTGGAGCCTGCGTCGGTGCCTCACGATCTGGCGACCCAGGCCGGGACTCGGCCGATGACTCTCAGGTACGCCAGTCCCGAACAGTTTTCGCGGCTGCCGATCACCACCGCCTCGGACATCTACTCTCTGGGCGTCCTCATTTACCAGTTATTGACCGGCCACGACCCTTATCCCTTCGATCAAGGCCTGGTGGCGATGCATCGGTCGATCTGCGAGCACGATCCGATGAAGCCGAGCGCTGCGGTAGCTCGGTCAGTTGAAGTCCAGGTTTCCAAGACTTGTGTTGAAACCCGGACTCCCCAGGTGGTCAGCTGGGACCGGAGCACCAGCCCTGAGAAGCTGAAGAGCGCGCTCGCCGGCGATCTCGACGGCATCCTGCTCAAAGCATTGCGCAAGAAACCCGAGAACCGTTATCGCTCGGTCGAGCAGCTTGCCGATGATCTGAGGCTCCACCTCCAGGGACTACCGGTCAGCGCCTGCGAAGGGACGTTTCACTATCTAACCGGCAAGTTTGTTCGGCGGCACACTGTGCCGCTGATCGCGGCGGGCGTCGTGCTGTTGCTGGTTGTCGGCTCGGCTCTGGCAATCATCACCTTGCGGCGTCAGGCGGCGGACAAAGAGGCCCGCAGCGAACAGGTCCGAGTGCGAGCTGCCCTGACCGGCGAGGTGCTCGACAACGTGATCGGAGCCTTCGATCCTGAGGAAGCCGGGAACCGGGTGACTCCATTGGTCTTCTTGAACCGCACCCGGCAGCGGATCCGCGAAGATCTCGAGTCCGACCCGGAGCTGCTTGCCGACCTGCTGCTAGGTCCCCTGTGTAGTTCCTACAACAAACTGGGATATTCGGAGGAGGCCCTGGCCTCGCTCGAGGAAGCCCTCGATATTCTTCGACCCCTTCGCTCAGGAGACGATCCGAAGATCGCTGAAATCCTGGTCAACCAGGGAGCCGTCTTCTTTCTGACAGGTGATTACGAGAAAGCAGAGGAGCGTTCACGCGACGGTCTCGAGATGCGCCAGCGTCTGGGCATGAGAGACGCCGATCTCGTAGGTCCCCTGCAAAACCTCGCGTCGAACCTTTTCCAGCAAGGAGAGCTCGACGAGGCCGCCCAGCTCTATCAAGAAGCCGTCATGATCCTGGAGCGGGATCTAGGCCCGGGATCACGGCAGTCGGCGCGGCCGCTGCGCAGTCTCGGGATGGTGGAGTTTCTCCACGGCAGGGTGGCTCAAGCTCGGACGATGTTGGACCAGTCGTTAGCTATCGAGCTTGAGCACCGGGGCCCGGACAGCTTGCGAGTCGCCGCGCTGCGCAGCACCCTGGGCAGGGTCCTCCATGCCGAGGGCCGGTACGAGGATGCCGATCTTGAATTGCTCCAAGCCTTGAGAATTCGACGGTCGAAGCTCGATGCCGACCATATCGAGATCGCCCGGGCCGAGAGGAATCTGGCCGCGGTGATGATTGAGCTCGGTGACCTGGCTACTGCCAAGGTGCTGCTCGACCATGCACAGCAAGCCTTCCGGCGCGCCAACGTTGGGCGGGAGCGGCCCGACGAAGACTGGGAGCTTGCGGAAAGCGAAAGCCTGCTCGGTGCGCTGTTGGCAGCACAGGGACACTACCAAGAAGCTGAGACTTGTTTGATCGAAAGCTACCACGCAATCGCGGCAGCGAGAGGACCGGAATTAATCTATGCGCAGCAGGCCCTGAGGCGGGTGAATCTGCTTTATGAGCTGTGGGGCAAGCCGGCAAGGGCCGCCGAGGAAATGACCGTGTTGAAAGTCGGAACAGAATGACGATTCCTTGGTTCTTTACGGTTGCAAGCAGGGCAGCCGACGAACCGACTGCCCTGCTTGCGGGATGGTCTCCAGGACAGCTAGGCGAACAGCCCGGTCAAGAAGTCCCACAGGTTGTGGAGAAGGCCGAAGACGAAGTTTCGGTTCGGATCGGGGTCGACAATGATGTCCTCTGCCAAGACGTTGCTGGTCACCAGCAACAAGGTGAACAGAACACAATAAATGTGATGGGTGACTTTATGGTCGATCAAGTTAGTAAAAAACATGACATTTCCTCCATTGGATCTCATGGATCCGACAACAGTAAAAAAGTGACAGGTTATTGGAGTTTGTTTTGTCTCCCTGCGCCGGTCTCTTCCGGCCAACCTGCCGTGGCGTTGTTCCCGCCACGGTCTAAAACTACCGAGCGCTACGCCTCGAGTTGTGATGCCCCGGTATCGCGCGGGTGAGGGAGGGGAATGACCGGAGGTGAAGGGGAAGTGATGCCGGGGTGAGAGAGTCGTGAAGGGCGCGTTATACTGAGGCCAAATCGCTTCTTACCTGGTTCGGGAGTCGTAGCAAGAGAGAACGTTCTATTGCTTTAATCGAATGTGCCTATTGTTGTGGGAGCGCCGATGTCTGAATTACAGATCGAATTTGATGAATATCGTCTGGACTTGAACAATCAATGCCTGTTGCGGGATGCGGAAGAGATTTCGTTGCGACCGAAGGCTTTTGCCGTGCTCCAAAAGCTGGCGGAGCACGCCGGTCAGCTGGTCACCAAAGAGGATCTTCTGGACTCGGTCTGGGCGGGGACCCATGTCCAGGAGGAGGTGCTGAAAGGTTGCATCCGAGAGTTGCGCCAAGCGTTCGGTGACGATCCGAGGCAACCGCGTTTCATTCGCACGCTGCCCCGCCGCGGCTATCGATTCATCGGCTCGTTGCCGGTCGAGAATCGGGAAGTTTTAGCCCCGTCGCTGACCGGCCAGGCATTACCGCCCTTCACCGAAGCCAGTGCTGTCTTCGGACGCCAGGGTGAGCTTTCCGGTCTCGAAGCGTGTCTGGAAAAGGCTTTGCTCGGCGAGCGTCAGATCGTTTTCGTTTCAGGCGACAGCGGGATCGGCAAGACCGCCTTGGTGGACAGCTTCTTGGCGCGGGCAGCTCGGGATTCCGAGATCTTGATCGCCTACGGCCAGTGCCAGGAGCTCTACGGTAAGGGTGAGGCCTACATGCCGGTGCTCGAGGCCCTGGAGCGCGTCGGCCGCGAGGCGGGCACCGGCCGATTGGTGCCGCTGCTCAATCGGCACGCGCCGACCTGGCTGGTACAGATGCCGTCGTTGATCGACGATCGGGCCCAAGAAGCACTCCAGAGGCGTCTAGCGACCGCCACCGCGGGTCGCATGTTGCGCGAGATCGCACTGGCGCTCGAGGCTCTGACCGCCGAGATCCCACTGGTGTTGGTGCTCGAAGATCTGCACTGGAGCGACTACTCGACGGTTGATCTGATTTCCTCGTTGGCGCGTCGGCGGCTGCCGGCGCGGTTGTTATTGATCGGCACCTACCGGCCGACGCCGATCAGCACCGAGAAACATCCACTCAAGACGGTGCATCAACATCTGCGCATCCATCGCCAATGTGTCGACCTGCCGTTGGTTGGCCTCGAGCGTATGGCGCTGGAAGAGTTCCTGGCGATGCGGCTAGGTGAAGGTAGCAGGTCGGCGCACTTGGTCGACATGCTGGGGCGCCTCACAGAGGGTAATCCTCTGTTTCTACAGACCATGGTCGACGACTTGTTGGAGCGCGGTCAACTAGTCTCGCACGACGGCTTCTGGCAGCTCGATGAGGAGTCTGAAGACATCGGGGTGGCCGACAGCTTGCAGCAGATGATTCAGGAGAAGCTCGAGACCTTGAGCGCCGAGGATCAGCGATTGTTGGAGGCGGCGAGCGTCGTCGGTATGGATTTCTCAGCCGAGGTGGTGGCGGCGGCGGTAGACCAGGACGTTGTCGAGGTCGAACGGTGTTATCAGGCGATGGTGCGCCAGGGCCAATTCCTGCGTGCCCACGAGGAGCGGATCGATCGCCACACTGAGACGCGTTTCGCCTTTTCTCATGCGTTGCACCAGAGTGTGCTCTACCAGCGACTGACCGTGGCGCGGCGAGTCCAGCTCCACCGTCGGATCGGCGAGGCGCTGGAGGCGAGTCACGAGGATCGGCCAGGGGAGAATATCGCGGCGCTGGCGATGCACTTCGAGCGTGGGCGGAGCCCGCGCAAGGCGGTTGAGTACCACGTCCGGGCGGCGCAGAAGACGATCCGCCGCTCGGCCTACCGTGAAGCGGTTGACCACCTCAACCGCGGTCTCGACTTCATGAAACTGCTGCCCGACAATGACGAGTGTCGGCGCCAAGAGCTGGCGCTGCAGACGGCTCTTGGAAATGCCCTGGTGGCGATCAAAGGCTACGGCATCGAGGAGGTTGGGCAGTCTTACACCCGGGCGCAAGAGCTTTCTCAGCAGTTGGATGAGCACGCCGAAGAACTAACGGCTTTGTGGGGCCTGGCGCAGTTCCGAGTCACTCGCGGTGAGCTCCAAGAAGCTGGCCAACTGGGAGACGAGAGTCTAGCGCGTGGCGAACAGCGGCCAGACCCGGAGCTGGTGCTCCTCGGCCACCGCATCCTGGGAATGACTCACTTCTATGCGGGCTTGCCGGCGTTGGCCCGCGAGCATCTGGAGACTGGACTGGCACTTGGTGGATCGCGGCCCTTCGACAGTCAAGAGCTCGATGAATCGGTGGTCTATTGTCGTTCGTTGCTCGGATTGGTGCTGTGGATCTTGGGCTATCCAGACCTGGCGTTGGAACGTTGTGACGAAGCGGTGAACATCGCCCGTCGCAACAACCATCCGATGAGTCTCGGCTGCGCCCACCATCATCGCGGGATGGTGTTGTTCTTCCGCCACGAAGTTGATGCCACCCGCAGAGAAGCCGAGGTCTTGCTCAAGATCGCTGCCGACCACGGGCTGCCGCAATGGTCGGCCTGGGGCAATCTATTGCAGGGGTGGGTGCGCTCACTCGATCAACCGATCGCGGCGGTCCCTCAGTTATGCCAGGCCCTCGCTGCCTGGCGGGCGATTGGCGCCCGATCGATGGCTCCGACCTATCTCGCAATCCTGGCCTCGGCTTTCGAGCGTTCGGGGGACGCCAAAATGGGTTTGGCGACCCTCAGCGAAGCATTGCAGCTGGTCGAGGAGCACGGCGAGCACCTCAACGAATCGGAGCTCCTACGGCTCAAGGGCAGGCTGTTGCAAGCCCATCGCCCCGAAGAAGCGGAGGAGTTCTTTCGCCGAGCCCTCGACATCGCCCGCGCCCAGAAGGGCCTGTCTTGGGAGCTGTGGGTGGTGACCAGCCTCAGCCGGCTGTTGGTCGAGGACGGTCGAGACTTCGAGGCGAGTGAGTTATTGAGAGATGTCTGCGGTCGCTTCACCGAAGGCTTCGAGACCCCGGACCTGCGCGGTGCCCAGGCTCTGATAGGCGAGATCAATGGCCGTTTGCTGACGGCTCCCTCCTGAGCAGACGGGGTGGCTCGGGCTAGCGACCTGCCGCCAGCCCGCCGCTTCGTCGATCCATGAGCCCTGGCAGTCGATGCATCCCAGTCCTGTCGCTCGCCAAAACTTCCCTCGATAACATCGCCGCGCCGATGCCGAGGGGCGGCACGGCCCCCGCAGACGACGACTTCGTCACGCACCATGAGCTGAACACGAGGGGGCAAGGAATGACTTTTCGATCCAAGCGACAGCCCGTGACGCAGTGGCTCAGGAGTTGGAACGAGGGCGACCCGGGAGCTCAGCAGATCGTTTTCGACCGACTGTACCGTGAGCTCCGCCGCACTGCCGGCAGCTGCTTTCGCAACGAGCGTCCGAACCACACCCTGCAGCCTACCGAAGTCGTCAACGAAGCCTGCCTTCGTTTGCTCGCGGGCTCGCAGGTCCAATGGGCGAGTCGCGCTCATTTTTTCGGTTTCGCGTCGCGAGTCATGCGGCAGGTCCTGGTCGACTACAGCCGCGAGCGCAGCTCCATCAAACGCGGCGGGGACCGGCGGCGGGTCGCACTACCGATCGATCTTCAGGGACGACAGATCGACACGGCCGAGATCCTGGCATTGGATGGCGCCTTGACGACTCTCGAGCAGCTGGCGCCGGAACAAGTCCGCATCGTCGAAGCCCGGTTCTTCGCCGGCCTTTCGGTCCCCGAGTGCGCGACCTATCTCGCGATCTCCCCAACCACCGTCAAGAGGCAGTGGCGGAGAGCTAGGGCGTGGCTCTACGCCGAGCTCAATCACGGAGTCGGTGGCGATGGATGCTGAGTCCTATCAGCGAGCCTGTCAGCTCTTCGACGCTGCCCTCGAGCAGCCGAGTGCCCTGCGCAGCGCCTTTCTGAGTGGCGCCTGTGCCCACGATGTCACCCTCAGGCACCAGGTAGAGCGCATGATCGCGCAAGACCGCGATGCCACCGGGCTGCTCGATCGGCCGATGATCTGCCCGACTTGGAACCGAACCCCCAGGCTCCCCAAGATGCTGACCCACGGCACCCGCATCGGGCCCTATCGGGTGACGGGAACCCTCGGTCACGGCGGTATGGGCATCGTCTACCACGGCATCCGAGACGACGATACGTTCCGCCGCCAGGTGGCGATCAAGGTTGTCCGCGAGCTCCCGTCCGGGCACGCATCCAGCCGCTTCAGGCACGAGCGCCAGATCCTTGCCGGCCTCGAGCACCCTTTCATCGCACGGCTTTATGACGGCGGCGAGACGCAGGACCATCACCCCTTCTTGGTCATGGAGTATGTTGATGGTCTACCGATCACAACTCATTGCGATCGCCACCGCCTGACGATCGTCGAACGGTTGGCGCTGATGCGCAAGGTGTGTGCGGCGGTGCAATTCGCCCACCGCAACCTGATCATCCACTGTGATCTCAAACCCAGCAACATTCTGGTCAACCGCGACGGCGATCCCAAGCTCCTCGACTTCGGTATCGCCAAACTGCTGGAACCTGGCTCCACCACCGAGAGCGGAGAGGCGGTCAATGATCAGCGGTTGCTGACGCCGTCCCATGCCAGCCCGGAACAGGCCCTCGGCCAACCTGCGACGACGGCGACCGATATTTACAGCCTCGGTCTGGTGCTCTCCGAAGTGCTGTGCGGTGCGGTCCCCTTCGTCGCTGACGACATCTCGAACTACGAACTGCTGCGGCGGGTGTGTGAAGCCCCACCGACGCTGCCCAGTCGGGTGGTTCGCACAGCGGCGCCCACTGCTTCGAGAGCGCCTCGTCCAGCCGACACCGCCGCGATGCCGCCAGCAGTGGTCGAGCTTGCGCACAATCGCCGGACGACGCCATGGCAGCTCTACCGGCGTCTCGAGGGCGATCTCGACCGCATCGTCGACGTCGCCCTCGCCAAGGAGCCTGAGGAGCGTTACGCTTCCGCCGCGCAGCTCGATGACGACCTCGGGCGCCATCTCGAACATCTCCCATTATTGGCCGGTCCCAAGACGGCTTTCTACCGACTCGCGAAGTTGGGCCGTCGCCATCGCGCCGCGGTGACGGTCGGCGCATCGTTCATGGTGTTGCTGGCCGTCCTGGTGAGCCTCTTCATCTTCACCCTGTTCGAGCAGATCGAACATACGTCGCGGGAGCAGAAGACAACGCAGCGCCTGCTCGGCTTTCTGATTGAGACCTTCTCGTTGTCCAATCCCGACGCGACGTTGGGCGAGACCGTGACCGCTCGTGAGCTGCTCGATCAAGGCGCCCGGCGCATCGCCGTCGAGCTCGAAGGCGAGCCCGAGGTGCGTGCCATGATGCTCCAAGCCATGGGCCAGATCTACTTCCAGATCGGCCTGTTGAGCCCGGCCGAAACGCTGCTGAGTCAGGGCCTGGAGCAACGCCTCGAGCTGGTCGGAAATCACGATGCCGCCATCACCGAGAGCCTGACCCTGTTGGGAGACGCACAGCGGGCAGCCGGCAAGCTGCAGCAAAGCGAAGCCCATCTGCGTCGCGCCGTCGACCGCGGCCGGACTCTCGACGACCGCCACGTCGCCAGCTTCGCCGCCAGCCTAGAAGCCCTCGCCACCTTGCGGCGCCTGCAGTACGAGTTTAGCGAAGCGGAGACACTCTACCGCGAAGCGGTGACCCTGAGGCGGCGAGCGGGCGCTGTGCACCGCCCACAGCTGGCTCGTTCCCTAGCGGCTCTGGGAATCCTGCTGCGAGAGCAAGGCGACTTCGCCCTAGCGCGGGAGCTCTTCAGCGAAGCGCTTGCGATCCGGCAAGGGTTGTTCGCGGACACCCATCCCGACGTCGCCGACAGCCTGCGACATCTCGCCAGCCTGGAGCACTCTGTGGGCAACCCAAGCGACGCGGAACAACTCTACCGCCAAGCCCTCCGCATCAATCTCGAACTTTACGGCGAAGGTCACCTGGTAGTCGTGGACCTCAAGAATTCCTTGGCTTTGACGCTCGGCGATCAAGGCAAGTTGACCGAGGCGACGCGACTTCTGACCGAAAGTGTCGAAGGCCTGCGCTCGTTGGCCGGGACGAATCATCCCGATTTCGCGACCATGGCCAGCAACCTGGCGATGATGCTGACCCGGCAAGGCGTTTACGACCCAGCCGAGAAATTGTTCCGAGAGGTCCTCGAGACCCGAATCCAGCTGTTCGGGGAGCGCCATCCTTATGTTGGCCAAACCTACTTGACTTGGGGAAACCTGGAGCGCCAACGTGGCCAGCTGGCAGCGGCCGAATCACACTATCGGCTGGCGGCCGAGATCGCCACGACGCTGCCCGCCGGCCACCGAGCGATCGCCTATCCCAACCTAGCCCTGGCGCGGCTCTGGGTCGACCACGGTCAACCGGAGGACGCAGCAGGCCTCCTCGCAGAGGTCCTCGCCGAGCTACGAGTCAGCCATTCGCCGAACCACTGGCGCATCGCGGTGGCCGAGGCGACCCTGGGCCGTGCCTTGACGGTCCAGGGACAATTCGAGGCTGCCGAGAGCTGCCTGGTCACCGCTCGAGAGCTGCTCGCCGCCAACCCGGACAACGTCCCCTCGCGGCAGCGCGAGACCTTGGAATGGCTGCTCGACCTCTATCGTAGGTGGCAGCGCCCGGACCTTGGACAAGAGATCGAGCAGCGGCTCGCTGAGCTGTAGCTCAGCGGGCCGCACGGGCTGAGTCGATCAGGCCGGGCCGATCAGACCGTCGCACCCTTTTGAGGGCTAAGGTTCTGGCAGGTAGTCAATCCACACCAGGTTGCTCTTGTTGCCGAAGTTGTCGACGGCATAAAACGCCCATTCGCCGGGCATCGGCGATTCGACCTGCCAGTCGAAACGGACCTTGTTCAGGGTGTACGTGGTACCCGCGATCACTCTCGTCTCCTGCGACTCCACCACATTGATGTTGACCGATGGCAGATAGGTCAAGAGATCAACCGGTGGAGTCACCGGCCCCTGCGACGTCTCGGCTACGTACAGCTGAGTAATCGGCTGGGTCGAGGTGAACTCGTAACGCGTCATTGTATCGGCGGTTTTGGAGGTCAGGTAATCGCCGTCGATGCGCAGGTTCTGCTGCGACTGGCCAGTCTGGTGATAGTTCGCGATGCGCTCGACCGACGGCTGATCCCAGAACAACGACTCGTTCAGGTCGACGTTCTTGGACCCGTCGAACGGATCGAGATGCGCCGAGGTCTGCATGTGAACGTGCAGCCCAGGCTGGCCGGTGTCGCCGGTCAGGCCAATCTCGGCCAAACGCTGGCCCGAAGTCACCTGGTATCCGACCTGGACAAGAAACGTATCCTTTCGCAGGTGGAAGAAGTCGATCGTGAACTTGCGCCAAGGCGGTGCGTTCGGATCGCGCACGCCATCTAGATAACAGACCAACTGGAGGGTGTTGCCGGGTGTCGGCAGCTGCATGCCCTCCGCATAGGTGTTGACGATCGACTCCACCCACACCTGTGCCCCCGCCGGGAACGGATTGATCAGGAAATTGGTCAAGCAGGAGTTGCTGGAGGTTGTGGGCGGGCAATAATCGAACAGATCTACCCAGAAATCGGTCGCCTGGTGTCCCGGATACGTCAACTTGTCCGGCGGGCACGGCGACTGGTTGCAGGTGTTGTTGTCATAAACCGTCCATTGACCCGAGCCCGCCGGCCACGCACGGTAGTACCAGATACCGCGGAAGGCTTCACGCTCGACGGGTAACCCCAGCTTGGGGTAGTAGAGGGCAGCAAACGCGGCGAAGTCATTGGTGTGCAGGCTCTCGGCAACGGCCAGCTCCTTGGAACTCATCGCCGCTATCGGGTTGTCGTACAGCTCGTCCTCGAAGCGCGGTGGCCCGGCGCCGATACAGATCCCGAAGGACTTGGACCAGGTGCCGTAATCACCGGGGCGCTCGGAGCGCACCGACCAGTTGTAACATTTGCCGGTCTCCAGATCGCTGGTGTGGGTATAGTCGATCGTGGTGGTGACGGCTTCGAAGCCATTGCTGCCATCCGTGGGTCGAACCGATAGCCGGTAAGTAACCGCGACGGGATCCGCGGTCCACTCGAAGCGGGGTCTCAGATCGTTGACCCAGCCCCTTGGAGCTACCGGTTTCGGGGAGGGGTTATCCAACCTCGGCCCGTAACACACAGTGCCGAGATCGGACCACGGCCCGGATCCGGATTTCGTCTCGCCGCGAACCCACCAGTAATAGCAGCTGCTATAGGCAAGCGCCGAGCCCGACGGTAATTGCCAAGATGTCCCGCTGGTGGTGGTCTCATAGAACGAGACATCACCCTCGGCCAGGTGAATGGCCAATCGATAGCTGGTAGCCCCGGCGACCGGGTACCACTTGAAGAGCGGCGTAGAATCCCAGGTATTGTGCGGCGGTGACCGCAGCACCGGAGGGTCGAGTGCGAAAGCCGGGCTGGCGCTGAAACCGAGCGCCGCGATGAGACAGAAGGCAAGGAATAGGTGAGTGCGGCTGAACCGCGCCGGATGTCGAATCATGTCGGGTCTCCTGGGTTTGAACGTATCGGTTACATGGCACGTGCGTGTCCATGCCCCCACATGCGGAATCAAACCAAAACCGGGACCAGGGTGGATCAATGTCCGACGTTCCTAGCAAATTCGAGCCGCCGGCTTCAGGCGGAGCCAGGCAGCTATATAGTCGGGTGGGCGGCGGGCTCGGGTTGGCTCGGCTCGGGATGGTTCGGATCTAGACCGCCCCGAGGCTCTCGGTCCGTCGGCCGGCGGTGGGCGCGAGCGACGCCCCCGCTCAGACGACCGGCAGCTCGATCTGTTCTGAGACCGTCATGGATCAACGCTACGACATCCTGGGGCTTTCGCCCGGCGCCCGCCGGCAAGAGATCACTCGCGCCTACCGCAAGCTCGTGCGGCACTATCCGCCAGAGCTAAACCCGAACGCTTCGCTCGCATTCACCGCGCCTTGAGCTGCGGAGCTCGCTCGAGCTGCGGATGGCCGAAGTAAGACGGGAGCCGCTGGCGGCTCTGACGACGCTGTTCCCTCCGCCCGACGTCCGCCTGAGGCGCGAGCGGTGTGGTCGCGAGATGTCGGTCTATTTCGCTGGCGCAGGTGTTGCGGAGCCAGTCACGATGAGAATGTCATGCCTGTCGGCACTTTGACTGTGATTATTCGTCGAAGATCGTGATCGCAGGCGGTGTCGATGCGATGTCTTTTGAAATGTCACGGGCGCAGGTACTGCATCCGTGATGTTTTTGGAAACATCACGGATGCAGGCGACATGGGTGTGATGTTTTTGGAAACATCACGGATGCAGGCGACTTGGGTGTGATGTTTTTGGAAACATCACGGATGCAGGAGACTTGGGTGTGATGTTGCGATGTGCGGAGTGATCTTGGGGCCTGCCTGCTGGTCGAGAGCGAGCCTCTTGAGGTGCCGAGCGAGCCTTTTGAGGTGCCAGCCGAGCCTTGAGCGAGCCTTTTGAGGTGCCAGCCGAGCCTTTTGGAGGCCGCTGAGCCAGCTTTCAGGCGGTGCCAGGCACCTATACAGGAACGGCGCGTCGACCTCATCGGGGACCGCAAACACCTCTACAGGTTGGACCAGCCTATGAGTCCTCGCTAGTTACTCCAGGCGGTGGTATCGCCGGACTCGAAGCCGTCGGTAAAGATGCTCGTGTTGCACAATAGGCCCGATGGACCGTTGGACAGGCTGACACCATCCACCGCCGCTTCGACCACGCTTCCGTCACCCACATCGGAGGCGGCAAAGCGGATCTTGAATTGGTTGTTGGGGGTTACGAAATCGGCGATGCGGAAGCTGCGATAGACCCATTCACCGGTGACGTTGGGGCCGATCGTCTCGAGGGTCATCCACGAGGCACCGTCGTCGTCGGAGACTTCCACGGTGAAGACGTCGTCGCTGGCGCCAGCGTCGTCCCACCAACGCCAGTAGTGGATGTGCGGGTCGGACCCCGTAGCGTCGAGGGTCGGTGAGGTCAGGCGTGTGGCGCCGCCGTCGACATCCGTATTGCCGCCGGAGTTGAAAGTCAAATAGGCGCTGCCGGAGGTATCGGCGTCCCAAGGCGGGTCCCCTCGCATACCGTAGCCGGAGGGAATGCCTCGCTCCCAGGTGCCCGCGCTCAACGACGCATCGTCGTCTATGGTCCAACCCTGATCGGTCTCAAAGTCGTCGCGGAAGGTCTCGTCCGTTCCACTCGCCACCGGCCGGCGATAGACGTTGCTCACAGTGTTGTCGGCGGAGAAGGGGTGGTGGACCACGATCCCTCCCTGATCTTCCGCTTCGACACGGAAGGTCACGTCTTGGCCGCAGGTCAAAGCGGGCAAGGTGCCGACGTAGGTGCCGACGCCGGCACCCTCGAGGGTGGGCTGCGACATGGCAACGGATTGCTCCCCGGAGCCGTTGTCATAGAACAGGGTGGCCGAAGCGAGAGTCACCGGCTGGTCATTGCGATCCGTGGCAGTGATCGAGAGGTCCATGCCCGCAGGCGGCATCAGGGTCGGCAAGACGGTATCGAGGGTGACCCGTAGCGGCGGCGGACCGTCCACGCACACACCCATCGGAGTGGCGAGCACGTTTTGCAGCGCCGTCAAGTTGAGAGAGGTGCCGTTGTTGGCGCCACCGCCAACGTTGCAGCCGGCGTGGGTGTGGATGCCGATGGCTTCGCCGGTGACATCGTTGATCACCGGCGAGCCGGAGTCGCCACCGGTGGTGTCCACGGCATATTGCAAGCTGCTCATAGACGCTCCGGCGATCGGCCCGTTATGAGTGTGCTGAACCTGGTTCCAGGTTTGCGGATTGCCTTGGGTGCCGTCCACGGTGCCGTAACCGGTGATGCGGATGGTTTCACCACCAGGGACCAGCGGTGGCGTCCCAAGCACGAAGGTCTGGCCCTGGACCTCGATTGGCGTCATCAGAGTTTGGCTGTTGGGGAACGTGCCGAAGTAGGCGTAGTCATTGCCGACACCGCCATCGGTGCCCTGTACAGACGACAGGTCGGCGGGGTATTGATCCTCGGGACCAGGGTGATTCACTGAGCCGTTGCTGTTCGACAAGGGGACGTTGAATTGCACCACGTCGAGACCGGTGCCGTTGCAATGGCCTGCGGTCAAGAAGCAACTCTGAGCATCATTGATCAACCAGGTAGTACAACCCACGGGCATGATGCGCGCGACCCGGGGGTCGGTGCTCAAGGTTCGGTCGTCGATGGCTCCGCAAATGGATTTGCGAGCCGCCGTAGGGTCGAAGCGACCGGCGTCCAGCTCGTGAATACGAATCCGGCTCGGCGCCGCGCCAGGGTCGGCGATCAGCTCCACGCGCACGGCATCACCGTTGAAGTAGGCGCTGGATCTCCGCCATTGTTCCATGGACTCGGAGTTCAAGGTCTGGACCGCTCCGTCCGCCAGTGAAGTGATGCGCACCACAGTGGCCCGGCCGTCCTTGGGTGCGCCGCCGAGGTCGGCTTCAGAAAAATAAAGCCGCAACCAGGAGGCGTCCTCTACCGTGATGGTTTCGGTAAAGATCACATTCCGTTCCACTTCGCGATTGATCGTCAAACCGGAATCGACGAGATAGGGAACCTCGTCGAACGTAAGTGGTTGCTGGGCCATGCCAGGCAACGCGCAGAGCCCACCAAGCAGGACGAGCAATACCGTTCTTCTGAGTTTCAACATGATGTGCCCCGGGTCAGTTAGGGAAGGTGACTGGCGAATCAACGCCAGGGCGGACCGATTTCGTGCCAAGCAACTGGGCTACTGATGTTAGCCGATAAGCCGCCGAAATCAACGGCTCCAGGCGGTGGTGTCTCAACGTTGCATTGCCGAGCCATCGAATTGGTTAAGAACCCTGTTGAGGCTGGAGGCGCGATCTAATCAAAGCCGTCAGCATCCGCATCTCGTCCATGATTGGATCACCATCAGGCCACCCGCCGCCTTGGTGATAGTGGGCACGCTGTCGGGCGAAGAGCACAATGCGCAGGTCCTCAAGAGAAAGCGCCGCGAGTGGCTGCTCGCCCAGCTTGGTGACATAAACCCCCAGATCACGCGCTTCGCCACCCACTTGTTGGTAGCCGTTGAGTGTTTGAGCGAAGCGGATGATGTCGATATTTGATGAATCAGGTGAGGGGACGTTATCGAGAGTCAACTCTTTGGTGGGAATGATCACATT
>JAJCXQ010000711.1 GCA_029263355.1 Acidobacteriota bacterium
CTGGCTTGCTCGCCAGACTCTTGACTGTGTCGATTCGCCCACCGACGAGCGGCCCGCTGGCGTCGACCGACGGCTGGATCTCTATGCAGGGCCGCTCGGGATCGCCCTCTTCTGGGCCGCTTTCGCGCGTACCCATCCTGACGCTGGCCCAGAAGCGGGCGCCCGCTGCGAGTGCCTGCTTGAACCCTCTCGCCGAGTTTTGGAGGCGTGGCATCGCGCCCCAGATACGTTCGACCGCGCCGGTCTCGGTCTTGGCGGATTGTGTGGGCTTGGAGCCTTGGTGTTCACTCTGGCATCGACTGGCCGGCTACTCGAGCGCTCAGAGTGGATCGAAGAGGCCGGTGCCGCCGCAATGCTAATGACCCCCGAACGAATCACCGCCGACGATAACTTCGAGGTTCTCTTCGGCGGAGCCGGCGCGCTGCTCGCGCTGCTCGGCCTTGCAACAGTCCTTGGCCCTGGTCGCGATGCCGACACCGTCTTGGATCGAGCCGAAATCTGTGGTCAACACTTACTGGCGCACCGCACGCCAGGCCCCGACGGTCATCGTGGTTGGATCTTCCAAGGGCGCCTCCTCTCCGGCTTCTCCCACGGAGCTGCAGGCATCACCTGCGCTCTAGCCCGCCTCCATGCCCAACGCCCGTCCGCGCTCTGGTGCGAAGCGATTCGTGAAGGCTTGGCGTTTGAGCGGAGCCTCGAACGTCACGATCGCGGATGGCTTTTCCATGCAGCGGTCCGCAACGATGAACGACACCTAGACGCATGGTGCCGTGGCGCACCGGGTATTCTCCTTGGCCGTGTCGACGCTCTCGATGGCTACGACACACCCGAGATCCACAGCGACATCCAACGCCTCCTGATGTTCACCCGCAACCTACCGCCAACGCGCGCAGATGATCTGTGCTGTGGCAGCCTCGGCCGCGCAATGATCCTCCATCACACTCACCGCCGACTCTCCAAGAGCTCCAAGGACGCCAGCGGCCTAGGGATAGAGACCCTGCCCGCTACGGTCGCGACGATCGTTCGCGGTGTGCTTGGGCGAGCAAAGGGGCGGGGTCATTTCGTGTGGTCGAAGCTCGCCAACGCCGACAGCAATCCTTTCTTTTTCCAGGGCGCGGCGGGTGCCGCCTACGCCTTGCTCGATCTCGCCGCTCCCGGCGCCTTGCCGAACCCGCTCTCGCTGCGCCCCGCGGCATCGCTCAGCACGCGCGATGCATCCGCCGAACCAACGTGAGGCAGGCTCTCGACCTCAACTGCCGACAGCAACATCTCGCTTCGCCAGCGCCTGTTCGTCCAGCCACTCCTTGAGCAGTTTCTTCTCGACCCTAAAAGCGAAAAAATCATCATCGCCTGCCGCCCGCGCGTTGTTCTGGACGAAGTGATGGTAGAGCTTCACTACCGATCGAGTGGGCGGAATTGCGGGCAGCGAGACGAAATAGTGAGCCTCGATGACCTGACGGAAATCATCCTGCGAAGTGAACTCTTCGAAGCTGTTACCGTCCGGTCGCCATGGTCGCTGCTCGCTAAAGTTTTGCAGATAGAGCGGTCGAAACTCGGGTATCGGGCTGTAGTGCCCTAACTGTGCTGACGCGATACTGAAGGGTGCTTCGTCGTTGGCTAGCTGACCGATCTTGCCCAACACGGCTTTCGGATTGTCATAGACCTCGCGAGCGCGCTCGAAGAATCGGTGATTTGCGATGCTCTCGCGGAACCAGATCAAGGACGAATTGTAGTCCACGAAGACCGCTTCGTCAGGGAAGCTGTAGGCCTGCCAGATCTCCGCCAGGGATCCCCAGAAGTAGTGGTTGGAGACGTGTGCTCGATCTTTATCGTAGCGAAACTCTTCTTGGATGTGGAGTTCGACCGACGCGAACCGCGCTACCAGTTCTCTAGGGTCACGGTAGCGAGTGAAGAAAACGCCATCGACATCTAGGTAGAGGGTTTGGCGGTAGGGTGTGTAGTGGTCGAGCCAGGTCTTGAGTCGGAACGGATTCTTGATCCCGCCCACCTCGATATAGTGGCCGGCCTCGGGCTCGATGATCTGGTCGAAAACGCGTCGTTGGTACGGTGACAACGAAGTCAGCGCGGTGTCGTCGGCGACCACTGTGACCGAAGCCTCCCGGTCAGCCAGTTTTATGGACAATGCCATGTTGTACGCCAACTCGCCGTAGTGCGGCCGATGGATCGCTATCAGCAGAATTCCGGTGCTTTCGGGCCACGACACGTGACTAGTCTCTGGAGGTGAAGTCATGGTCGATTCTCACCGGGTGGGCTGAGGGAGGCGAGTGAGCGCGCCCGCCACTCGGCCACCGAAAGTTCATTAGCGGACAGCGGTCCATCGCATTCGAGACTCGAAAGTACGGCCGGGTCGTCCGCGTCGAGCGCCGCGACGGCTCGCCAAAGAATACGGCACAGGTAGAGCTCTTCGGCATTGGACAAACCGAGTCGGTTGGCCGTCATGTGGAGATGGCTGGTCGCGACCCTGAGCCAGTCGACCTCAGGGTCGCACCACAGCCGTCGGCCGAGCGCACGTGCCATCGGTCCGAGCCAGCGAGCGCCCGGGACCTCGGACGATTTGGCTCGTCGCCAATCGTCTAGCTCTCGCCAGACTAAAGCGGTGAAAACGCGGTTGCGACTCTCGAACGTGGCGTCTCCACGATCGATCAGACGCGGCTGCTTTTCGCCCCACAAGCGGACCGGGAAGGCCAGAATATCGGCAAGCATCGAGCCGTCGACGCTCGATCCCAAGGCCTGGTAGACGAGGCAACGCAACTCGTAGGAGAGGCGTCTCGTCTTGGCCGTCATGGAGTACGCCTCGACGAACTCGAGCGCTCCGACACTCGACGTCGTGAAACAGTCATATGTTGCTTCTAAGTGGCTGGGTCCGCCGTAACGCTCAATCTCAGGATGGAACGGCAGGCGATGGAGCGAGCCGTTCGGGTAGACAGCATCCACACCCTCTGGATCGTCGTTCACCAGCCCGCGGTTCACCGCTTCGATCTCCTCGTGGGTTTTCACGTCGCCGCAGGGGTGCGCTGCGAAGAAGGCCGCTGCCCGGTCTGTGACCAGCGCGTCGATGGCGCCATCCGGCGCCGTCGAGGCCGGTCGAATCCGGAGACGCAGATGCGGTCCACCGAGGCTATAACGAATGAAGAAAAAAGTCTCAATCCAGCGACGGCGCCAAAGCTCGGCGACCGTCGGCCCGAGCCAGAGGCGTACGGCCAAGTCCCGGTCACCATGGTAGAAAAAATGAAAAGAGTCCCACGCGGCTAGCTGAGCGCTCACGATGCGTCTCCAGCGGCCGCCGCCACGTCGGTGCCGTCACTGGCCGGCTGGGCGAGGCCCTGGGCGACCAGGTTTCGATGCCAGGCGAAAAGGAGCAGCGGCACGTGGAAGGCAACGGGAAGCCCCAGTTGCTTGAGCGTGGTGTGGACGACTTCGCGCAACAGGCTCCATTCGGGGCGGTTCGGCGCCACCCGCGCCAACGCCTGGTTGATCAAGGTCGACAGCCCGGGTGACGGATCGTCGGCTTCGGCCGTGGCGGTCCACACCCGGGAGAAATTCTCGACGTTCTTCTCGCGAATCGACGTCGGCAGAGCGCGGTAAACCGCGTCTCGGTCTTCCTGGAGCCGCTCGGCGAGTCCGCCTTT
>JAJCXQ010000712.1 GCA_029263355.1 Acidobacteriota bacterium
AGCCAATCGGCGTCGAAGTGATCAAAGACGTTGGTGGCGACCAAAGCCTCTGGCGCAGCACCTACCAGAAGGCTCGCCGAACGATTGGCAAAACGAACTTGCCCTCGATGATCAGCCACCAGCACCCCAACATCGGATCCCGGTCGATGAGAAAAGGGAGGATCGAGCGCGAGAGAGAATCCAAGATGCTCTACCTGCCAATTCGATGCCAAATCGCGAGGGTTGTCGTGTTGTCGCAGCGCCCGCGCCAAAAGCTGAGCGGTGACATCGTTCTGGATGCCAATGAAATAGTCGACCGCCTCGCCATCAGACCTTATCGGCAAGATCTTGAGCTCGTTGAGGAACGCCGTACCGTCCTTACGGTAGTTGCGCAAACAGACATGGCACGGCTCACCGACCCGTAATGCGTGACGAATTTGCTTGACTGCCGTCGGATCGGTACCCGGGCCCTGTAGAAAGCGACAGTTTCTGTCGAGGACGTCTGCAGGCGGATATCCCGTGACACGTTCGAAGGCTTTGTTGACGAACACCAATGGCATGTTCTTGGCTCGGGCGTCTGCCAAAGTGACGCCGTTGTTGACTTCGTCGAGAGCTGGTGCCAGAAGTGGCAGCAGGACATCGAGATTCATGAGTAAGCCTTATGGCTGATTGGGGTCGGGGTTGGCGACATCGTGGAGTCGCAGCTCGCTTGCTCGCTGACGAATTCCGCGTAATGCCGGACCATCGCCTCTTGAGCCTGATTCTGGATGTAGTAGGGGCTGATGCGACGTAACTGGCTTATCGCGTCTTCAGCCGTTTCTCCACGTGCGACCAAACAGCAAGCGAGCATGGTCCCGGTCCGTCCCAGGCCGGCTTTGCAGTGCAGCAGGACGGGTTCATCGTTGTCGAGGGCACTGAGAACGAGATCGCACAGCCGTTGGGCGTCTCGTGGTGTCGGGATACCCATGTCGGTGATTGGGAAATGATGGATCTCGAGGGTGGGCTCTCGAGCCGCCAAGGGTTTTTGAGTCAGTGAGACCACGTGTCGTATGCCGGACTCTCGCAGCCACTTCATATCGCTTTCGAAGTCGTTGAGCAGTCCAGGGAGGCCGGACCCCGCGAGCCTGGAAGGAAGAATCCAATGAAAACCGTCGATCATCGTGTTGCCTCGTGCTCAACACCCTAAGCGCACGAAATCGCGTGTTCTCGGGTGGGTCGGATGTTGGAAGAATTCGCCACACTCAGCCTCCTCGATGATCTCGCCATCGATCATCAAGACAACGTAGTCGGCGGCTTTCCGCGCCAGCTGCAGATTGTGCGTGACGAGCAGAACTGTGGCGGCAGGAGCCAGACCTCGAATGCGTTCAGCGAGGGGCGTAATCACTTCGGTTGGACCATCTGCATCGGGCTCGTCGAAGATGTAAAGTGAAGCGGGGACCGCGATGGTCCTGGTGAAGGCCGCCAAGCGCGAATACCAGGCAGCCAACTCTGCGACAGGTATGTCGAGCCGCGGCTCCAACCTTTGGTAGGGGAGAGAATCGCGAGGCCAGACTCGATCCAGCACTCGGCGTGCTTGCTGGGGCACCAGGGTTGAGCTGGTATCAGGCGGAGCAAGCAGGGTTCCTAGTACTCCGTCTCCGGTCGGATTCTGCCATTGAGCTCGATGGCTGGATCCGGCGATTTCAATGTTGCCGGCCCGCCACAAGAGCTGGGGGCACGACTCGCCGAGCAGAGCTTTGACAAAGGTGGTTTTGCCACTGCCGCCAGGTCCGACGACAACGCTGATTCGGCCCGCAGGCAGTGTCAGTGACACGTCGTGGACGATCTGGCGATTTGCATAGCCGGCTCGGAATCCCCGGACTTGAATCCCAGCTGGTGTGTCGGACAGTGCAACCGGTCCGGCGGACCTCGTTCTCAAGCAACTGCCCTCGACCGCTTTTGCAGACAGGTCGCCTTGTCTGCCCGAGCCACGATTGGACGACTCGAGCTCTTGCTGTAGGTTGATTTCGAACCTGACGTACCACCGGGGTTACTGCTACTGCCGGTTGGTGGTGCTGGCCCCGAATCTTCAAAGTCCGCCCCCTCACGAGCCAGCAGGCTGTAAATCTCTAGGAGTCGAGCTAATAGGCGAGCGGTATCGACATCGGAGCCGAGCATGGAGTCCAGCAACTCATCACGTCCAAGGATTCTATACAGAGGCTCCACGACGGCGCAGGGTGGAGGACTGTGCGGATCCGAGTCGGCCAATACGCTGGTGACCTCCAACACAATTTTGTAATCGTGTTGGACAATCTCCGGCCGGCGATTGATGAGCTCCAAAAGCCTGGCAAACGTCGAGACGTCTTGCCACAGACGGATGCCGTCCTCGTCACGCACATCCTCGCAGCGGAGCCAACTCAATGTCCGCTGTTGCAGCATCTTGGCGGTGAGGCGATCCGACGCCCTCAGGGTCGAGAAATGATCGTGCCCGAGGAGCCAGGCAAAACAATTGCCAATCGATCGAACCGTCCGCTGCAAGTCGTCTCCGGTCTGCGGCGCAGTGCTGTTCAGGCGGCGGCGAAAACGTGCAATTAAGCCGCGCGCCCGCAGGGACTGCCGTCCCAGGTCGACATGCCGTGTCTGAGAAGTGCGGCCAGACATCCGGGCCAGGCGGACTTCCACGGCACACAGACTGCTCGAGAGCCGCGATTGAGCACGCTCCATCACCACCAGCAGAGTGAAGGGTTGGCTATCGGATGACATCGGCTCGAGTTGCTTCTGGCACGCTCGACACTCGGTCGATGCAATGAAACAGAGATCTGCCAGTTCCTCGAATGCTCTCGGAGCGATGAGTACCCCGGTACTCCTAGACCACTGCTGGCGAACATCGACGAGGCCATTGTTGGCCAGTTCCGCGAGGTTTTCGAGAGAATCCAAGACGGCCAGAGCATCCGCGAGGAGTTGGCGAATGCTCGGTAGCCAGTCACTGAGTAGAATCGTGATCGAGTCGACGTCTTCCGCCACTGCGAAGGCCCGTGACGCCGAAATTAGCTCGACAAGCTGGTCCTGGAAAAAACGCGGGGGGCGGCCCTGCGTATCTAACTCCTCGTTGCCCATAACCGCGTTGAAAAAGGGTCAGATCGTGGCGGTGTGTGCGATGTTGCGGGCTTTCATGACCAGCATGCCGAGGTTGACATCCGCTCGGCAGACCACACACAGGACCACCTGTTGGTTGGACTTCAGGCGCCCAAAATAGTGCCAGAGATTGGTCGAAGCGACGAGGATCTCTTGGAAGTAGTGCTCAGTGGTTTCGACCCCCCGCCCCTTCTTGAACAGGTTCTCGATCGTCGTCACCATGTCGCCTTCGAACATCTCCTTGGTAGC
>JAJCXQ010000713.1 GCA_029263355.1 Acidobacteriota bacterium
CGACGAGCTGGCGCGGGCGGGAGTTGATCCACAAATTGCTGGCGATCCCTCCTACGTCCGCCGCTCACCCGTCATCGACGGCATCGAGGACTTCGATGCCCGTTTTTTTGGCTACACGCCGTTGGAAGCCAAGATCATGGACCCTCAGCATCGGCTGTTCCTGGCTTGCGCATGGGAGGCGTTCGAGAACGCGGGGTACGATCCGGAAGCGCTCGAGGGCCCGACGGGGGTTTTTGCCGGTGCCAAGACCAACACTTATTTGCGCAACCTGATCTCGAATCAGGCTCTTGCCCACTCGTTGGACAACTTCCAGATCGCTCTCGGCAACGACCTCGCCTGCATGGCCACTCGGGTGTCCTACAAGTTCGATCTGCGCGGACCGAGTTATGCCGTGCATACGGCATGTTCGACCTCCCTGGTCGCTATCCATCTCGCCTGTCAAAGCCTGTTGCTCGACGAATGCCGGGTGGCCTTGGCCGGCGGCGCGGCGATCAATGTGCCCCAGCGTAGCGGCTACCCTTACCAGAAGGGCGGCATCCTATCGCCTGACGGCTGCTGCCGTACGTTCGACGCCCGGGCCGCCGGTAGCAACTTCGGTAATGGCGTCGGTGCGGTGCTGCTCAAACGTCTCGAAGACGCTGTCGCCGATGGCGACACGATCCGCGCCCTGATTCTGGGCTCGGCGACCAACAACGACGGTGCTCTCAAGGCCAGCTTCACGGCGCCCGGGGTGGAAGGGCAGACCGGCGTTGTGCTCGAAGCCATGGCCTGTGCCGGCATCGAAGCCGACTCTTTGTCTTACATCGAAGCTCATGGCACTGCCACTGATCTCGGCGACTCGATCGAGATGCTGGCCTTGAATGAGGCGTTTCGCGCCAGCACCCGGCGCCGGAATTTCTGCGCTGTCGGTTCGGTCAAGACCAATATTGGCCATCTCGAGACCGCGGCGGGTGTGGCTGGGCTGATCAAGACGGCCCTCGCTCTGGAGCACCGCCAGATCCCACCGAACCTGCATTTCGAGGCACCGAACCCGAAGATCGACTTCGACAACAGTCCGTTCTACGTCAATACCGAGCTGAGCCAGTGGCCGCCGGGCGACAATCCGCGGCGCGCTGGGGTGAGCTCTTTCGGTATCGGCAGCACCAACGCCCACGCGGTGCTCGAGGAACCGCCGCCGTCGCCACCTGCCGCGCCGTCGCGGTCGTATCAACTGTTACCGCTTTCCGCGATGACCGAGACCGCGCTCGAAACGATGACGGCGAACCTGGCGGCGCATCTCGAACAGCATCCGGAGCTCGACCTGGCGGACGTCGCGTTCACCTTGCAGACGGGGCGCAAGGGGTTTCGTCATCGTCGGTTCGTCGTTTGCCGCGACCACGCTGACGCGATCGAAGCATTGCGTAGCGAGGACCCTCAGCGGGTCATCACTCACGAGCTGCAAGTAACCGGCCGGCAAGTGGTGTTCCTGATGCCAGGCCTCGGCGATCAGAGCCCTGAGATGGCCCTCGAGCTCTACCGGTCGGAACCGGTCTTTCGTCGCGAGCTCGAGCGCTGTGCGGAGTTGTTGGAAGATGAGCTCGGCGTCGACCTGCGGCAGCTGCTCTATCCTCACGGCACTGAGATTCGAGAAGCTCCCGAGCCTGATGTCGGGGGACTCGACTTGCGCCGCATGCTGGGTCGCACCGGAGCTTCCCAGCCAGACGCCACGAATCGCCTCGAGCAAACCCGTTTCAGCCAGCCGGTGATGTTCGCCGTCGAGTACGCCTTGGCGCAGCAATGGATGGCTTGGGGCGTCCAGCCGCAGGCGCTTCTTGGCTACAGCTTGGGTGAGTACGTCGCTGCCTGCCTGGCTGGCGTTCTGTCGCTGGAGGATGCCCTGACCCTGGTGGCGGGGCGGGCACGAATGATCCAAGAATTGCCGGCCGGCGCCATGTTGGCCGTGCCGCTCGGCGAAGAGGAGGTCGCGTCTTTAGCGACAGACCACGATGTCGACCTGGCGGCGGTCAACGGACCGGCGATGTGCGTGGTGGCAGGATCGATCGAGGGGGTTGAGACCCTGGAGCAGACGCTGAAGGACTCCGGAGTAGTCTGCCGCCGTCTCCAGACTCACCACGCCTTCCACACCCAGGCGATGGGAGCGGTTGCCGACGAGCTGACCGCCCTGGCATCGACCCTCGAGCTCGAGGTTCCAAAGATTCCCTATCTGTCCAATGTCAGCGGTACCTGGATCACCCCCGAGGAGGCCACCGATCCGGCCTACTGGGCGCGACATCTGTGTCGCCCGGTGCGTTTCGGTGACGCCACCGAAACGTTGCTGACTGACAGCGTGCGGGTGTGGGTCGAGCTGGGCACGGGACAGAGCCTGGCTTCATTCGTCAAACAGCATCCGGCCTGCGACGCTGCGACCGCGCGGCTGGTAACACCCTCATTGCCTAGTACTTACAATCAGCGAGCCGAGCTGGCGCAGATGCTGATGGCCCTGGGCACCTTGTGGCAAGCCGGCATCGAGCTCGACTGGCGGAGTTTCCACGCCGAACAGCGCCGCCGGGTGCAGCTGCCAACCTACCCCTTCGAGCCTCAACGCCATTGGGTAGAGGCCGACTCTGAGGTCGGAGTGCTGGCTTCGGCCCCGGCGGCACCGGAGATCGCTGGGGAGGTCACCGCTGGACGGCGGGTGACCCTCGACAAGCAGACGGATGTCGGTGATTGGTTCTATCGACCGGTGTGGCGTCCGCACCCGGTTTCCGAACCGTCGACGGACTTTGGTGAGGCGGCATGTTGGTTGCTGTTTGCCGATGATTGCGGTCTCGCTACAGAGGTGGAGAAACGGCTGCGGCAGCGGGGACGCGATGTCGTGTTGATCACGCGCGGGTCGCGTTTTGCTCGGCTCGATGAAGGGCGCTTGACTCTCGACCCCGGGCGACCCGAGGACTATGAGGAGGTGTTGGCGTCGGTGGCTGGCCGGTCGGGTGGCGTTGGCGGAGTTGTGCATCTGTGGGGCGTCGATGCGATGAGCGACGACCCTCGACGTATCCAGGACTCGGGTTTCTATAGCTTGCTTTTCCTCGCCCAAGCCTTGGGCAAGCGCGGCCTCTCCCGGCGGCTGTCGATCACCGTGGTGACCTGCGGTGTGCAGCAGGTCACCGGTAGCGACACGCTCGAGCCGGAGAAAGCGACGGTGCTTGGTCCTTGCCGGGTGATTCCCCAGGAGTTGGCCCACCTCGACTGTCGGGTGATCGATGTTGATCCGCCGCCCGACGGCCGATTCGAAGATGATGCGCTCGCCGAGCTTCTTCTCGCCGAGCTGCGCACCGAAGTCGATGAGGCGGTGGTGGCCTACCGTGACGGCCAGCGCTGGCGTCAAGACTTCGAAGCGTTTCGCCTCGAGCCGTCGGCTGATCCGCCGACACGACTACGTCCGCGGGGCGTCTACCTGATCACCGGTGGCATCGGTGGCCTCGGGCTGGTGTTGGCGCACCACCTGGCGGAGACGGTGCAGGCGCGGCTGGTACTCGTCGGGCGCTCGGCCTTGCCACCGCGTGATGCCTGGTCGCAGTGGCTGCGAGAGAGTGATGAAGACGACCCAGTCGCGGTCAAGATTCGTCAATGTTTGGCGATGGAGGAGGCGGGGGCGGAGGTGATGGTTGTTGCCGCCGATGTCACCGATGCTGATCAACTCGGCAGCGTTGTGGCCGACGCCAGCGAGCGTTTCGGCGCTGTCCACGGCGTGGTCCATCTAGCAGGTATTCCCGGGGGTGGGATCATTCAGCTCAAGACGCGCCAGGACGCCGATCGGATCATGGCTCCCAAGGTGGCGGGGGTCCGCGCACTCGAAACAGCCCTGAGTGATCACAACATAGACTTTTTGGTGCTGTTCTCGTCTATTGCTTCAATTCTCGGCGAGTTTGGGCAGGCGGATTACTGCGGGGCCAACGCTTACCTCGACGCAGTGGCGCAGCGCAATATGACGAACGGCGGTCCGCCGACACTCACCATCAATTGGGATATCTGGCGTGAGGTAGGGCTCGCGGTCTACACCGAAGTGCCGGACAACCTCCGGGTCTGGCGCGAGGAGATGCTCGGGCAGGCAATTCTGTCGCGCGAGGGGGTTGACGCTTTCGACCGCGCTCTGGACTCAGGTCTGGCTCAGGTTGTGGTCTCGACCCAAGAGCTGCACGGCCGAATCGAGCTGGGTAAGGCCTTTACGGGCGAGAACTTCCTGCGTGAGCTCCAGAACACGCAGTCGGGTGCGGAGTTTGGGGAGCGACGAGTTCCCGTCGCAGCGCCCACCGGCGGCTCCCTCCGCAGTCGCCTGGCTGCGATCTGGCGTCGTATCCTGGGAGTCGAGGAGCTGGGGCTCGAGGACAATTTCTTCGATTTGGGCGGGAATTCCCTGCTCGGCCTGCAGTTGGTTTCGGAGATTGGCCGTGAGCTTGGTATCGAGGTGGCGCCGGTGACTCTCTTCGAGTCGCCGACCGTGGCCGCGTTGGCACGACAGCTCGATGTCGGAGACGACGACGCGGCGACGGTAAGTCGTTCGCGCCGGGCGCGCCGGGAACGGGAAGACATCGCCATCATTGGCCTGACTGGTCGGTTCCCCGGCGCTCGCAATGTCGACGAGCTGTGGAGCCACCTGCGCCAAGGTGTCGAGTCGTTGACTTTCTTCGACGACGCCGAGCTGATCGCTGCCGGCGTCTCGCCGGCAGCGCTCGAGGATCCTGCCTACGTCAAGGTTGGCGCCGTACTCGAGGACATTGCCTGTTTCGACGCGACATTGTTCGGATATTCACCGCGTGAAGCCGAGATCATGGATCCGCAGCACCGGGTCTTCCTGGAATGCGCTTGGGAAGCCCTCGAGCGATCGGGCTACGATCCGCGGAGCTACGACGGCTCGATCGGCGTTTTCGCCGGCTCCAATCTGAGCACCTACCTGCTGCAGCTGTACTCCGATCCCGAGGTCAAGGCGTCGGTCAACTTGTTACAGGCGGTGCTCGGTAACGACAAAGATTCCCTGACCACGAGTGTTTCTTACAAGCTCAACCTCAAAGGGCCGAGTGTCGCTGTCCAGACCTTCTGTTCGACATCGTTGGTGGCCGTTCATATGGCCTGCCGCAGCTTGCTCGATGGCGATTGCGATATGGCTCTGGCGGGCGGCATTCGGATCGTTGTGCCGGCGCAACAGGGGTATCTCTGGGAGCGGGGAGGGATTGCTCCGCATGACGGCCATTCGCGGCCTTTTGATGCCAAAGCCGATGGCAGCATTCTAGGCAACGGTGCCGGTATCGTGGTCCTCAAGCCTCTGGTCGACGCTGTGGCTGACGGCGACCACATCCATGCGGTCATCAAATCGACGGCGATCAACAACGACGGCTCACTCAAGGCTGGCTATACCGCGCCCAGTGTTGCCGGCCAGGCCGAGGTGGTTCTCGCCGCTCTCGACGAGGCTGGGATCAACCCCGAAGACCTAAGTTACATCGAGGCTCATGGTAGCGCCACCGAGCTCGGCGATCCGATCGAGGTCAGCGCCCTGACCCAGGCGTTTCGTCGCCACACAGCGGCGCGTCGCTTTTGTGCCATCGGCTCGGTGAAGTCGAACTTCGGCCACCTGGATCGCGCCGCAGGCGTCACCGGCTTGATCAAAACTGCCTTGGCGCTCGAGCATCGTGAGATCCCCCCCAGCATCAATTTCGAAGAGCCCAATCCCAAGATTGACTTCGATGGCAGCCCGTTTTATGTCAATCAGGAGCTCCAACCCTGGATCCGCAACGGCAAGCCGCGGCGAGCCGGCGTCAACTCCCTGGGTATCGGCGGCACCAATGTTCATGTGATCGTGGAAGAAGCGCCGCCGCGCGAAGCCGGCAGTGCCTCGCGCCCGTGGCAATTGCTGCTGCTGTCGGCCAGGACGAAAACGGCGCTCGACGCCGTCAGCGAGCAATTCGCCAACCACCTCGAAATGGCTGAGGATCTCGATCTGGCGGACGTCGCGTTTACTCTCCAGGTCGGCCGACATCCGCTGCCCTGGCGCCGCGCCCTGGTGTGTCGCGATGCGGCAGACGGCGTCGCATGCCTGAGGCATGAGTCTCCCGAACGGCTGCTGCAAGGTTTTCACGACGGAGGAGAGGCGCCGGTCGTCTTTCTTTTTCCTGGCCTCGGCAGTCAGTACGTCGGCATGGCGCGTGGTCTCTACGGCAGTGAGCCCGTTTTCCGTGCCGAGATCGACCGCGGTGCGGAGTTGCTCGAGCAACGTCTCGGCGTCGACATCCGGAAGTTGCTCTATCCGTCGACGAAGCAAACCGATCCGGCACCGGCCACGACAGGAACGGGGCCCAATTTGCGCCAGATGTTGGGGCGCAGCAAGAACAGCGTCGGCGATGGCGGTGATCAGGAGTTCCATCAGACCCGGATTAGCCAGCCGATGCTGTTTGTCGTCCAGCACGCCCTGGCTCAGCTGTGGATGAGCTGGGGTTTCCGACCCGAGGCTGTCCTGGGCTACAGTCTCGGGGAGTATGTCGCCGCTTGCCTCGCCGGTGTCATCGATTTCGAAGATGCTCTCGGCTTGGTGGCGGACCGCGCTGGGATGATCCAAGAGCTGCCAGCTGGACTGATGCTGGCCATACCGCTGAGCGAGGTGGACGTGACGCCGTGGCTCAACGAGCAGATCTCGTTGGCAGCGGTGAATGGTCCGGAACAATCGGTGGTCGCCGGTCCGGTCGAGGCGGTTGCAGCCCTCGAGCGGCAGCTTGCCGAGCAGCAGATCAGCAGCCGACGGCTGCAGACCACCCATGCGTTCCATTCGGCGATGATGCGGCCGCTCTACGAGCCACTGGTGAAACGGGTTGGCGAGGTGCGGTTGAACCCGCCCGAGATTCCCTATCTGTCCAATCTCACCGGTACCTGGGTCCTGCCAGACGAAGCCACCGATCCAACCTATTGGGCTCGTCATATGTGTCAGCCAGTGCGGTTCTCCGACAGCGTCGTCGAGATTCTCGCAAGGACTGAACGGCTGTTTTTGGAGGTCGGCCCGGGGCAGACCTTGGGAAGCTTGATCCTCCAGCATCCAGTGAGCACCGGCGAGGCGTTGCCAGTGATCGCCAGCGCTTTGCCCCACTCCTACGAACAGCAGCCGGATACGGCACATCAGCTGAGTACTCTGGGCAAGCTGTGGCTAGCCGGAGCACGCCCTGATTGGAGCGGCTTCTATACCAACGAGCAGCGGCGCCGGCAGATCTTACCGACCTACCCCTTCGAACGTCAGCGGTATTGGATCGATGGTGTCGGAGGTGGGCGTACCCAAGCCTTCGATGAGGTCAGCCGTCGGCAGTCGGCGGATCACATTGCGTCGACGGCGTCGAGCGGGGCGGACCTCTTCGCCGCGACGTGGGAGGTTTTGCAGTGCGGGCCGAGTCCGCAGCGAGCGGCGGCTGGCACGGCCCCCTGGTTGCTCTTGCCCGGTGGCGGCGAGTTCGCCGAAACCTTGACACGACAGTTGGAAGAGGCCGGCGAGGAAGTGATCGCGGTGCGTGCCGGGCTGGGCTTCAGCCGCCTCGACGAGGTTGTCGTCGATCCCACGTCGACCGTCGACTGGGGAGAGCTGCTCGATACATTGCCGGTAGCGCCAGCGGAGATCATCCTCTTGGCAGGCCTGGATCTCAGTAGCGATGGCGAGGTCGCAGCCAAACGCCCCAAGGGCGCCTTGCAGGCGTCTATCGAGAGCCTTCTTGCTCTCGCCGCGGCCCTCGAGGACCGTTACGGTGAGACTGGCTCGCGGGTCACGGTGCTGACCAACCAGTTATGCGAGGTCAACGGCACCGAGGCGCTGCAACCCGCGAACGCCGCCCTTTTGGGGGCTTGTCGGATGGTCTCGAGAGACTATCCGGCAGTCGCCTGTTGGGCCATCGATATGATCGCGCCGAGACACGGCGGCCGGCAGACGATGAGAGCTGTGCGGCAAGTGCTGGCAGAGATCCGCACTGCCCGCCAAGGCCATCTGCCGGCGACTGGACTCGTCGCCTACCGCGGGCGCCACCGCTGGGTTCCAACAGTGGAGCCGGTCCTGCAAACCGCCAACTCGTCATCATCGGTACTCGACCAGGGGGTTTATTGCGTTACCGAAGGTTTGAGCGGTACCAGCCTGCCTTTTGTCGACTATCTGACACGCAACCATGCCGCGCGGTTGGTGGTGCTCGAATCGCCGGGTTTTCCGGAACGGGAAGACTGGCAAGACTGGCTCGAGGGCGACCCAGAGGGTCTCATCGCCCGCAAGATTCGTCGAGCTTTGAAGTGGGAGGAGCAGGGGGCCGAACTACGGGTACTCGCTGTTGACCTGTTCGACAACGACGCGATCCAACAGGCGATCCAGCGGGTGCGCCAGTGTTACGGCACCCTCAATGGAGTGCTGCATGGCCCCGCGGCGATAGGGGAGGACTTGTCGGCCCAGGTACAAGCCATGTGCGCGCTCGACCGGGCGCTAGCGGCCGCGCAGCCGGAGCTGGAGTTACGCCTGCTGATCGCCCCGCCAGGTTCGGTAGCTCTCCCCTTCCTCGACGCCTTCGCCAGTGCTGCCATGGAGACCGAGTGTCGTTGGTTCAGCGTCACCTCGCACCTTGGAAGCGGGGATGCCACGAGTGCTGCGGCTGACGAGATTCTGGAGCAGACGTTCTCCTATTTGTTGACCTGCGAGGCCTCGCCTGCGCTGGTCGTCGGATCTTCGCCCAAAGACGGCGAGCTTTCGTTTGGTATCGCGTCCGCAGATCGTGCCGCGGACGCCGGGCGGGGAGGGATGTCCAACTATCCTCGCCCCAATCTCAAGGTTGCCTATGTAGCCCCCAGCGATGCGACGGAACGACAGATCGCAGACATTTGGAGCGAGCTCCTCGGAGTGAGGGAAGTAGGTGTCCACGACAATTTTCTTGACCTCGGAGGCGATTCACTACTCGCGACTCGGCTGGTCTCGAGAATGCGTGACACCTTTGGGCTCGATTTACCGGTGCGGTTATTTTTTGAGGCGTCAACGGTGGCCAAGCTGGCGCAAGCGGTCGATGAAAGGCAACCGGATATCGAGGAGCAAGAATTGTCGGAGCTTTTGGCTCAGGTCGAACTGATGTCAGAGGAAGAGTTGAGTCAGGAGATAGAGAAACGAGAAGGTGTCGCATCGTCCGAGGTGTTTTGATGTCGAGTGTTACAGCACAACGTCTTGCGGAGCTTTCCCCCAAGCAGCGCCAGCTGCTGGCGCTACTGAAGAAAGAAAAGCGCTCCCGTAAACAAGTCCAGTCCCACGAGCGAATCGTTCGCCGGCAGCCATCGGACACCGCGGTCCTATCTTTCGCCCAGCAACGACTGTGGCTGATCGACCAGCTCGATCCCGGGACACCCGCGTTCAACATTCCTGCGGCGGTCCGGTTGCAGGGAAGGCTCGATCTGGCAGTCCTGCAGCGGAGCTTCCAGGAGATCGTCGACCGTCACGAGAGCTTGCGGACGAGCTTTGGCCTCCGCGACGGCCAGCCGATCCAGAGGATCATGCCCCGTGTCGGCTTCGAGCTGAAGCGTACAGACCTCGAGCGTCTCGACGAGGCGACCCAGGAAGAGCTGATCCAGCGTCTGGCGACCGTTTTTTGCCAAGTCTCTTTTTGCCTCGAGGAGGCACCGCTGTTGCGTGGGATGCTGCTGCGGCTGAAGGAAGACGATCATGTGGTCCTGTTGAGCCTGCACCACATTGTCGGCGACGTCTGGTCGATCCGGGTGCTGTTGCGCGAGCTGGCGCCGCTCTACGCAGCTTTCTTGGCTGGCGAGCTTTCCCCGCTAGCGGAGCCCCCTATCCAATATGCCGACTATGCGGTCTGGCAACGCGAATGGTTGTCCGCAGAGCGTCTGGAGAAGCATCTGTCGTTCTGGCGCCGCCGGCTCGCCGACGCACCGCTGGTGCTGGAAGTTCCCGCCGACCGGCCTCGGCCCGCTACCCAATCTCCCTGGGGGGCGAAATACTTTATTGTGCTGTCCGAAGCCCTGGTCGCAAAGACGAGAGCTTTGGGAAGCCAAGAAGACGCTTCCCTTTACATGACATTCCTCGCTGTGTGGCGCAGCCTGCTCTTCCGCTACACCGGACGGGAAGACTTGATCATCGGCAGTCCGGTCGCCAACCGGACCCGTTCCGAGCTCGAGGGGATGATCGGTTTCTTCGTCAACTCACTGGTGTTACGGACCCGTGTGGACGGCAATGCGAGCTGGCGAGAGCTGCTGCGTCGAGAGCGGGAGGCGACCCTCGAGGCCTTCAACTACCAGGATCTGCCGTTCGAGAAACTGGTGGAGATGTTGCAGCCAGAACGGGACATGAGTCGCCATCCCGTGTTCCAGGTCGATTTTGTACTACAGAACTCTCCCAAGTCACGGGTCGAGACGCCGGGCTTGACGTTGACCCCGCTCGAAGTCCTCAACGGGACCGCGCAGGTTGATCTGACGCTCGATCTTTGGGAGGTCGAGGCAGGTGTCCGAGGTTGGCTGCAATACGATTCTGATCTCTTCGAGCACTCCACTGTGGCGCGTTTGGCACGGCATTTCGAGACGCTGCTAGCCGCGGTGGTGCAGGCGCCGGACCAACCCTTAGTCAAACACTCGTTGCTGTCGCCATCCGAGATCCAGCAGATGTTGGTGGAATGGAACGACACTCAGAGGGTCTATCCCGACGCGGGGTGGAGTCTGATCGAGTTGATCGAGAATCAAGTCGATCGTAGCCCGGACAGCATAGCGGTCCGGTTTGAGGACGCCGATCTCACCTACCTAGAGCTTGATCGACGGGCGAGTCAGCTGGCTCGTCATCTGGCTAGCCTGAACGTCGGTCCTGGTAAGCGGGTTGCTGTGGCTCTCGATCGCTCCCTGGAGTTGATGGTGGCTCTGGTAGCGATCCTCAAGGCTGGTGGGGCCTATGTGCCGCTCGATCCGTCGTACCCGGAAGAGCGACTCGCCTTCATGCTGGAAGACTCGCAGGTCACAGTGTTGCTCAGCCAGAAGAAATATCGCGGCGGGGTCTTGGGCGCGTTGACGGAGTCAGTAACGCCGGTCGTCGCTATCGACGCGGACTGGCACGAGGTTGCCCATCGGCCGTCGATCCGCCTCCCGTCGGTCGCCATCAGTACCAGCCCCGCCTACATGATCTACACATCAGGCTCTACCGGTCGACCCAAAGGAGCGGTGGTTTCTCACGCCGCGATCGTCAATCGGTTGTTATGGATGCAGGGTGCCTATCGCCTCGAGCCGAGAGACCGGGTGCTGCAGAAAACACCGGTGAGTTTCGATGTTTCGGTCTGGGAGCTATTCTGGCCGCTGATGACCGGCGCGTGTTTGGTGATGGCTCGACCGGGGGGGCATCAGGATCCGACCTATCTCACCCGCAGAATCCGTGAGGACGGCATCACCGTCCTCCATTTTGTGCCGTCTATGCTGCGGGCGTTTCTGGCCGAGCCTGATGTCCGGATGTGCGTGAGTCTGCGGCAAGTGATCGTCAGCGGCGAGGCCCTGGCCCTCGATCTGCAAGAGCTCTTTTTCTCCCAGCTGGATGTCGCTCTGGACAACCTCTATGGCCCGACGGAGGCCGCGGTCGACGTCACAGCCTGGGCCTGCGAGCGTGACGGCCGACGCCGCATCGTACCGATCGGACGTCCGATCGCCAATATTGCGCTGCAGGTTCTCGATCGTACCAACCAACTGGTTCCGCTCGGAGCGGTCGGAGAGTTGCACCTCGCCGGCTGCGGACTGGGGCAGGGGTACCGCGGTCGTCCCGGGCTGAGTGCCGAGAAGTTTGTCCCGCATCCCTATGCCACGAAGGAGATGAGCGGAGCCCGGTTCTACCGAACAGGCGACTTGGCGCGCTATGCGTCGGATGGCTGCGTCGAATTTCTAGGCCGGATCGACCATCAGGTCAAGGTCCGCGGGTTTCGTATCGAGCTCGGCGAGATCGAGTCCGCCCTGGGTCGCTGTCCGGGGATTGCTGAGACCGTGGTGGTGACGCGAGGTCGCGAGAGTCAGGCCCGTCTAGTGGCCTACCTGGTCGCGAACCAGGATCCGCCACCGGAAATCGCCGGTCTGCGGACCGCACTGGCCGCGGAATTGCCAGAGTACATGGTGCCTGGGACCTTCGTATTCCTCCCAGCGCTGCCGCGACACCCCAACGGAAAGCTCGATCGCCGTGGTCTGCCAGCTCCAGAATCTGGTGGCGACGGGGCTCGGCCCTACATTGCCCCGCGCACTGCGACCGAGGAGGCTCTGGCTGGGATCTGGTCCGAGGTCCTCGCCTATCCACGGGTTGGTGCCGCCGATCATTTTTTCGAGCGAGGTGGGCATTCCCTCCTCGGTACGCAGGTGGTATCGCGGATCCGCGATGGGATGCAGGTGACCGTATCCCTCCAGACGCTATTTCAGAAGCCAGTCTTGGAAGATCTGGCAGCCTTCCTCGACGTTGCCCGCAACGGCGGTGGATCAGCGACCGAAGAAGCGGCGCCCATCCTGGCTGTCTCGCGGCGACAACCGTTGCCTTTGGCGTTTGCCCAGGAACGCATGTGGTTCATCCACCAGCTGACCCCCGACGTCTCCGCCTACAACATTCCGGGGGCCGTTCGCTTGACCGGGCGGCTGGAGGTGCCACTTCTCGAAGCCACATTCAATCAGATGATTCAGCGTCACGAGGTCTTGCGGACGACCTTCTCCCAGCCGGACGGCCAGCCTGTTCAGATCATCCACCGCCACCAGCCTCTGACTCTTCGGCAGGTCGACCTCCAGCATCTTTCAGACGTTCGCGAAGACACCGCAATCGCCCTCGCCCGGCACGAGGCGCGCCGTACTTTCGACCTGGAGCACGGGCCGCTGATGCGCACGGTCTTGATACGTCTCGGCGAGTGCCACCACCTGCTGGTTGTCACCATTCACCACATCGTTTATGACATGTGGTCGCGCGAGATCTTCCTACGTGAGCTAAGTGTACTTTATGGCGCTTTGGCAGCGGGCCAGCCGGCACTGTTGCCGGAGCTACCGATTCAATACGCTGATTTTGCGGCCTGGCAGCGTCAATGGCTGCAGGGAGAGGTGTTGGAGACCCAGCTGGATTTCTGGAAGAGGCAGCTGGCGAACAAACCGGCAGTTCTCGAGATGCCCACCGATCGACCTCGGTCCCAACTCACAACGTTCGCGGGATCGCGGATTTTCTTCGAACTGTCGGTTCGTCACACTCGAGCTCTGCAGAAGCTCAGCAACCAACAGGGGGCGACGCTCTTCATCACCCTGCTGAGCGTTTTCGACGTGTTGCTCTACCGCGTCACAGGCCAGCGCGACTTGCTCGTCGGCTCACCGATCGCCAACCGCAATCGATCGGAAGTCGAGAGCCTGATGGGGTACTTCTCCAACACCCTTGTTCTGCGCAGCAAGGTGAAGCGCGACATGTCGTTTTCGCAGCTGCTCGAGGCCAACCGTGAGATGGCGCTTGCCGCCTACGATCATCAGGATTTGCCCTTCGAGCGCCTGGTCGGCGAACTTCAAGAAGCTCGCGACCCCAACCGGCACCCGTTGGTCCAAGTGCTGTTCAACTTCTTACCGAACTACAAGCCGCCCAAGATGACTCTCGGCGATTTGACCCTTGAGCCGGAGTGGGTGCATGCCGGCGCTTTGGCGTTCGACTACATGCTGTCGCTGTGGGAGTCGGACGGCCGCCTTCAAGGCTCTCTCGACTTCAGTGCCGAGTTGTTCGACGCGACAACGATGGTGCGATTCTTGTCGCATTATCAAAACTTGCTCGAGAGCGTCCTCACTTGCGGCGACGAGGCCGTCGCCGGGCTCGCCATGCTGACCTCCGCCGAGCATCATCAGTTGCTTCGAGAATGGAACACGGCGCCCCGCTCGAGAGCCTGGGAGGCGTCTGGTTTGCACCGGATCTTCGAGGCCCAGGTGGAGCGTTGCCCGAGTGGCGTCGCGGTCGTCTGCGGCAGTGACGAGCTGACCTACGACTCTTTGAACAACAGAGCCAATCGGCTGGCCCACAGTTTGCGTCGGCGTGGGGTCGGGCCAGGAACGCTTGTCGGGCTGGCGATCGAGCGTTCGCTGGAGCTGGTGGTGGGGGTTTTGGGTATCTTGAAGGCTGGCGGTGCCTACCTGCCGTTGGATCCTTCCTATCCCAGCGACCGTCTGGGCTTCATGCTCGAGGACGCTCGCGTGCGGTGGGTCGTGACGACGCGCGGTGGGGTCGAGAGCCTGCCGTCGGAGATGCCCGACGGGGTTGGCGAAGTTGTCCTGCTCGATGCCGAGAGCGACCTCCCCGCCCAGCCGGCGACCGGAAACCTCGACCTCGAGATCGACATCGCGAGCCCGGCCTACGTGATCTACACCTCGGGCTCTACCGGACGGCCCAAGGGGACGCGAATCGCCCATCGCAATGTGATGCGACTGTTCGAAGGGACCCGCGACGTCTACGGTTTCGACGACCGCGACGTCTGGACACTCTTTCATTCCTTCGCTTTCGACTTTTCGGTATGGGAGCTCTGGGGAGCGTTGCTCTACGGCGGACGGTTGGTGGTGGTGCCCTACACAGTGAGCCGCTCGCCGGCAGCGTTCTACGAATTGCTGGTGTGTCAGCAGGTAACCGTGCTCAATCACACACCGTCGGCGTTTCGCCAGTTGCTCCAGCACGAGGAGGAGCTTGCGGTCGGCCTGCCGGAGCTCGCTGTGCGGTGGGTCATCTTCGGCGGCGAAGCTCTGGAGCTCGCCAGCCTCGGCCCCTGGTTCGAGCGCCACGACGCGGCCGCCAAGCTGATCAATATGTATGGCATTACGGAGACGACGGTCCATGTCACCCAGCAGCCGATCCTCGCGGAGGCGACCCGCAATCCTGGCGGAAGCTCGATCGGGCGTCCCCTGCCAGGATATCGGGTCCATGTTGTTGATGTCGCCGCGGAGTTGGTGCCGGTTGGCACTCCCGGGGAAATGTGGGTTGGTGGCAGTGGCCTCGCCGAGGGCTACCTGGGTCGCCCCGGGTTGACGGCGGAGAAATTCATCCCCGATCCCTTCGGAGCGACAGCGGGCGATCGCCTCTATCGATCGGGTGACCAGGCGCGCCTGACAGCTGGCGGCCGTATGGACTACCTTGGCCGGATCGACCAGCAGATTAAAGTTCGTGGTTTCCGGATCGAGCCGGAGGAGATCGAGACAGTGCTGAATGGGTTTCCCGGGTTGCGGGACTGCGCGGTGATTGTGCGGCAGGACAAGACAGGGAGCCCCCACTTGGCAGCGTTTGTGGTGGCGTCCGGAAACGCCAAGCCTAGTGTCGAAGAGCTGCATACCTTTCTGCGACATGAGCTTCCCGACTACATGATTCCTTCTGCCTTGGTGACGCTCGAATCCTTGCCGATCAACCACAACGGCAAGGTCGACCGGGCTGCCCTGCGGCAGATGGAAGGAGAGAAGCTGCATTCTGAGGCGCCTTTCCTTGCGCCGCGGACGCCGCTCGAGGAAGAGCTCGTCGAGATCTGGAGGGGTCTTCTGGCGGTTGAGCAGGTTGGAGTCCAGGACAGTTTCTTCGACCTCGGTGGCCATTCCCTGCTCACCACTCAGCTGATCTCACGCTTGCGCAACGCCTTCCAGATCGAGGTCTCGCTCCAGACCTTTTTTGAAGATCCGACGGTGGCCGGCTTGGCACAGACCATCGAGCTCGCCCGTTGGGCGGACGAGGTTGCCCAGGATCAGGCGGAAGGCGAGCCTGAGGACGATCTCGAAGAAGGCGAGTTCTGAGTTACCGATCATGATCGGCAGTGAGACACCAATCCGAGCGCAGGTGGTTGCTGCCACCGGCGCCGACTTCGACAAGCTCGACCGCGAAACCCAATTAGAGTTGCTTCGCGATCTGGCGCTGCGTGGCTTAGATGCCTACGATCTTCGGGACGTCCGGCTGCAGGTGCTGGCCCAGAAGCGCAACGTCACCTTCAAGGTCGAGTCGCGGTCCAGCGACGATTCGTGCGTGTCGGTGCCGAGTGTTTACAAACCGGGGATGTACGTCCTGCGGGTTTGCGATCCGGAGGGTTATGACGCGGCAGAAATTCGCTCCGAGGTCATGTGGTTGCGCGCCTTGCGTCGCCAAGCGGGGTTGATCGTTCCAGAGCCGGTGACGGCCCGGGACGGCTCGACGGTGAGGCGGGTCTCGGTGGACGGGCTGGCGGCGAGATTTTGTGTGCTCTTCAGGTGGATTCCGGGCCGGATGGTGTCGGAGGTCGTGGCGCCGCCGACCCTGGAGAGGGTTGGTGAGCTGGCAGCCAGGCTCCATGCTTATGCCACCGACTTCGCTCCGCCGCAGGGTTTCGTGCGGCGGCGCTGGGACTGTACCGCGCTTTTCGGTGACGGGCCGGTGATCCCTCCAGGCATGGACCGGAACCTGGTCCCGAAACGCGGGCGGCAGTTGCTGGAAGAAGCCGCGGCAGCCGTTCGCGAGGTGGCTGCGGGGCTCGGCGAGGGACCGGAGGTCTTCGGCCTGATTCACAAGGATCTCGAACCCGACAATACCGTCTGGCATCGTCCGAATAACGGCGCCCAGGGAGAGGGGACCCTGTGCCCCATCGATTTCGCAGATTTCGGCTGGGGCTACTACCTCTACGATATTGCAGCGGCACTTCTTCCGCTGCGCGAAATTCCAGGTTACGCGGCCAACCGCGAGGCCTTTCTACGTGGCTATGAGCGCCTGCGGCCATTGACCCGAGAGCACCGCGATCTGATTGAGACCTTCTCTGTGGCGCGGAGTATCTTCGCCGCCCGATTGATGCTCACCAAGAGCTGGGTTCTGCCGAAGATCCGCGAATACGCGCGGACGACGATCCCGCGGATTCTCGGCGAGATCCGACACTTCATGGAGGGGCGGTCGGCGGGCGGGGCGGCCGGGGGTACGGCAGTCGTCGCCGGAACCCTGAGCACCACCGTGCAGTTCTTGTCCAGCTTGCGCGATCTAGGTATCAAGCTCTGGGTGGAGGGAGAGAGGCTGCGATTCAGCGCTCCCAAGGGGGCTTTGACGCCTGGTCTGCGCTCCGAGATCAAAGATCGCAAGGTCGAGATACTCAGTTTTCTACGATTGAGCTATGCCGGCAAACAGGCCTCCGTTCCCACCCGGGCCGCCGCACCGCACTCGGCCGCGGGTTCGCCTCTTTCCTTCGCTCAGCAGCGCCTGTGGATCATCGACCAGCTGGTGCCAGGCAGCGTGGTCTACAACATTGCCCGGGCTGTACGGCTCGGCGGCGAAGTGTCCGTCGAGACCCTCGAGCGCAGTCTCAATGAGATCGTTCGTCGTCACGATGCTCTGCGCACCACATTCGTCGAGGGCGAGGGAGAACCTCTGCAATGCGTGGCCTCAAAATGGGAACTGCATCTGCCAGTGGTCGACCTGACGGCGCTGCATGAAGGACAACGGGACATCGAAGCTCGCCGCTTAGCGCAGGCTGATGCGCATTGCCCTTTCGATCTCAGCCGAGGGCCGCTGTTGCGAGTGACGCTACTGCGCCTCGGTCGAGGGGACCATGTCGCCTCCTGCACCATGCACCACATCGTCGGTGACGGTTGGTCGTCAGGTTTGCTCTTTCGTGAGCTGGGTGTGCTCTACGAAGCGTTCGTCAGCGGACGTCCCTCGCCCTTGCCAGAGCTGCCGTTGCAATATCCCGATTTTGCCCGCTGGCAAAGGCAATGGCTGCGGGGAGAAGTTCTCGAGGAGCAACTGGAGTATTGGAGGGCGCAACTCGATGGCGCGCCGGAGGTTCTCGACCTGCCGACCGATCGCCCACGTCCGCGGCGGCCCTCGTCCCGCGGCACACGCCAGCCCCTACTGCTGCCGAGTGCGCTGGTCGACGACCTCAAGGCGCTGGCTCAACCGCAGGGGGCGACCCTGTTCATGATTCTGTTCGCCGCCTTCAACACCCTGCTTTACCGTTACTCGGGCCAGCGCGACATCGTCTCGGGTTTTCCGATCGCCAACCGTAATCGGGCGGAGCTCGAGGGACTGATCGGCTTCTTCGTCAACACCCTGGTGCTGCGAACTCAGTTGAGCGGTTCGGCGACCTTCCGCCAGCTACTGGGGGAGGTGCGGCAGACCACCCTCGGAGCCTATGCTCATCAGGATCTGCCGTTCGAGAAGCTGGTTGAAGAGCTGCGCCTCGAACGTAACCCTGCGGCCGTGAATCCGCTCTTTCAAACCACTTTCAGCCTCCAGAATGTGCCTTATCCCGATGCCCGCGTCGGCTCGTTTCGAATGCGTTTGATGGCACCCACCAGCATGACTGCGCAGTTCGACCTGACGTGTGCGATGAAGGAGATGCCAGAAGGAGTGAGAACCTCGTGGCGCTATCGGCAGGATCTGTTCGACGCGACGACGGTTTTGCGCCTGGCCCACCACTATCGGAATCTGTTGGCGGCGATCGTTGCGGATCCGGATCGGCCGCTCCGGTCTCTGGTGCTGTTGAGTGGTGGGCAGACACACCAGCTGTTGAACGAGACGCCAGCCGCGGTGGTCGAGCCGGAGAGCCCGAGTCTCGAGCAGTTGTTCGACCGCCAGGCTCAAGCTCGACCCTGGGCTATCGCGCTGGTCAGCGAACAGGAGCAGCTGACCTATGGAAAGCTGGCCGAACACGCCAACCAGCTGGCGCACGAGTTGATAGATCGAGGGGTTGGTCCCGGCTCGATGGTCGCCTTGTGTCTGGATCGGTTGCCGACGATGGTGACGGCCATGCTCGGTGTCTTGAAAACCGGAGCTGCGTATCTGCCCCTCGACCCAACACATCCCCGAGATCGTTTGGCATGGGTCCTCCAAGATGCCGGAGTGGCGGTGCTGCTGACCGAGGAAATTCATCACGACCGGCTACCGGCGGTCAACGTCGAGACTGTGTTGCTCGATCGTGACTGGCCACGGATCGCCGGTCGGAGCTCGGCGAGTCCGCGGTGCGAAACCTCGGCG
>JAJCXQ010000714.1 GCA_029263355.1 Acidobacteriota bacterium
GCGGAGCAGCTGGCGCCGGTTAGACGGCAGGTTGCCCTCAAGGTGTTGAAGTCCGCGATGGTCAGCGAACGTTCGCTCATCCGCTTCGAAGCCGAGCAACAGGCGATGGCGATGTTGTCGCACCCCAATGTGGCGCAGATGTTCGAGGCCGGAACGGGGCCGGACGGCTATCCCTATTTCGCGATGGAGCATGTGCCTGGGGTGACCATTACCGACTATTGTGATCAGCACAGGCTGAGCCTGCCGGAGCGATTGGCTCTCTTCCGCGCGGTATGCGACGGTGTGCAGCATGCCCACCAGAAGGGAATCCTCCACCGCGACCTCAAACCGTCGAATGTATTGGTCACCGAGATTGATGGCCGAGCGGTGCCGAAGATCATCGATTTTGGGATCGCCAAGGCGATCGATCAACCGCTGGCGCAGGAGACCCTGGTCACTGGCGCCGGTCCGGTGGGGACCCTTGGTTATCTCAGCCCCGAGGCCTTGGCGAGCGGCGAGAGCATGGATACCCGTGGTGATGTTTACGCCCTGGGAATCCTGCTTTACGAGCTGCTGGCTGGCGTACGCCCCTTCGACCTCGACGAGGTCTCCGTGGTCGAGGTGTTACGCCGGATCATGGAAGACGACCCGCGTCTCCTCGCCAGCAGTTGGTCGGGGCTCGACGCCGCAACCCGAGTCCGGCTGGCCGCCGCTCGCCAACTGGATCCCGCAACCGCCAGTCGGCGCTTCGAGGGGGACCTCGAATGGATCGTGGCCAAGGCGGTGGCCAAGGAGCGTGACGAGCGTTATCAATCCGTCGCCGAGCTGTCGGCGGATATTGGTCGTCACTTGCGCGACGAGCCGGTGGAGGCGGGGCCACCCGGCGGCCTGTACCGGCTGCGCAAGCTGGCTCGGCGCCATCGGGGCCTGGTGATCGCGACAACACTCCTTCTGCTGTCGTTGACTGCCGGGCTAGTGCTCCGGACGGTCGAAGCCCGACGCGCCAACCGAGAGGCTGAGACGGCGCGGCAAGTCACCCGCTTTTTGGTTGAGATGTTCGAAGTTTCCGATCCGTTGCGCAAAGCTGGTGGCGACCTGACAGCTCGCGAGATCCTTAAACGTGGTGCGCTTCGCGTGCGAGACGAGTTGCCTGATCAACCGCTGGTTCGCGCTCAGCTGCTCGACACCATGGCGGTGGTCAACGGCAATCTCGGCCTCTATGGGGAATCCGGGGACTTGGCACGGGAAGCCTTGGCGCTACGTCGAGAGCATTTATCCGACGAACACCTGGATTTGGCGACCAGCCTCGAGACCTTGGCCGCCGCTGAGCTCGGCCAAGGGCGGTATTCGGAAGCCGAGGCTCTGCTGCTTCAGGTTGTCGAGTCCCGTGAGCGGGCACAAGGAGCCCAACATGTCGACTTGGCTCGTCCGCTGGTCTTGCTGGGTGACTCGCTGACGACTCGAGACCGACCCGGCGAGGCCGCCGAGTACCTGCGGCGCGCGGTGAGGCTGCAAGAGGCGGCTCGTGGGCCGCAGCACCTCGAGCTGGCGGAGACTCTCCGCGCTCTCGGTCGCGCCCTCGGACGTGCGAACGAACTTGCTGAGGCAGAGCAGGTTGGTCAGCGTTCACTCGCCATTAGGGAAATGCATTTGGGCTCCGACCACGCATTGATCGCTGAATCGCTCGAATTGCTGGCCGTTACAGGCTGGAGGAGCGCTCGTTTTGGCGACGCGATGACCCACCTCGATCGTGCGCTCACGATCCGCGAATCGATTTATGGCGAGGCCAGTCCAAAGATCGTCGGGACCCTCGATCTCATGGGATTAGTCCTTCTAGAATGGGGGAAAGTAGACGACGCAGAGGAGGTCATCGAGCGCGCTGCATCCGTCGCTAGAGCGTCATCCGACATCGAACCCCGGTTGCTCGCGCGGGTGATCAGTGGCCTTGGCAGGGTCGCTTGGCATCGTGCCGATTACGCAGCCTGCATCGCCAAGTTCAGTGAAGCCCAACCGATTTTCGAGCTGGCCGTCGGACCCGATGGCACCGAAGCGGCGATGAACCTCAACAACATCGCTAGCTGCCAGTTGGCGCTCGGTTTGGCCGGAGATGCCGAGGTAACGTACCTCGCCTCGCGGGCCATCTCCACCCGAGTGTTCGGCGCCGACCACCCGGAAACGGCGCTGGTGACTCAGAACCTTGCCGGCGCCTACCTGGCGCAAGACAAGTTCGGTCAGGCAGAAGCGGCATTCCGGGAGGCTCTGGAAGTTTTCGAGCAGGCTCTCGGTTCAGATCACACCTACGCCGCTTGGGCCTTCCATGGTCTCGGTGACGTATACCAGGCCCGTGAGGAATGGACCGAGGCGGAGGGGTGGTACCGTCGCGCCTTGGGTATCCGGGAGAGTCTGCTCGATCCGAGCTCCCCAGATTTGCACAACACGCTGACCAACCTGGCAGAAGTTCTGCGCGCGTTGGGCCGGATCGACGAGGCTGAGACCCTGGCAGCGCGGGGCCCGTCGAAAGCGGACGCCGTGGCATCCGAGGCAGGGGCCGGGGATGCCTAAATTGCCTGAGATCACCGTCCTTCTGGAAGCCTACGCTGGTGGTGACCAACACGCTTTCGGCCAGGCGGTTGCACTGGTCTACCCCGAGCTTCGTCGTGTTGCCCGTGGCCAGCGTCGGGCCGCTCCGGGCAATTCGACGCTAGATACCACGGCAATTGTTCACGAGGCCTATCTCAAGCTGCTCGGATCGGCCCAGGCCGATTGGCGAAATCGCGGACACTTCTTGGCGGTGGCGTCAACGGCAATGCGGCAAGTTGCCGTCGACCATGCCCGCGCCCATCGCCGGACCAAGCGCGGGGGCGACCGAGTCCGGGTCGAGCTCGATGAGACGCCAGCAGCCGAACGTCGGCAGATGGATGAGATCCTCGCCGTCCATCACATGCTCGAGCAGCTGGCCACCGAGGACTCACGTCTGGTTCAGGTCGTCGAATGCCGGTACTTTGCTGGTATGACCGAGCCCGAGACCGCAAAAGCGCTCGACCTCTCGCTCAGCTCAGTACAGCGCGCATGGCGCACAGCCAAGCAGAGCCTGCGTCATGGTCTGGTCGCATCTACCTGATCATGCTTGTCGATGCTTTCGGCGTCGTCGCCACAGCCAAACACCTAAACCTGCCAACAAAGCCAGGACGATCAGGCCGATTGCCACAAGTTTCATCACGTATTGTTTCGCCATGGAGGTGAGACTCACTGCCGGTGTGAAACTCATGGGCTGATCGACGAAGGTCGACTCAACTTTGCCATCGGACAGAAACCCCAGCACCAGATGTTGGAAGGCATCGGGTTGCTGTTCCTCGACATCGGAAACGTGGCCAGCCGTCGATACGACCACCAATTGGGCATTGGGTAACCATTCCAGGTACTTCTCGGCTTGGGATAGGGGAGTAGAGAAATCGAGGTTACCTTGTACGATCAGGGTCTCGACTGCCGAACGAGTCCCGCGGCGGAATCTCTCTGCCACCGGTTTCATGGGCCAAGCACCAAAATCCATCGGTCCCCAAGCCAATGTGCTCAAGGGTGAGCCGAGCACCCCATCTGGCGACTCCATTTCGTTCAAGTACTCCCGATTTGGGTCGTGATCCAGGCTGACGGCTTTGGAATACAAATCACCTAAACCGT
>JAJCXQ010000715.1 GCA_029263355.1 Acidobacteriota bacterium
CGAGTTTGTGCCGGCCAGCGCTCTGATCGACGGCTGACCTCGAGCGGCCGAGCCAGCGAATGGACCCATGGGCCAGTTGCTCCTGACCACCGACTCGGCGAGCGAAATCGTGCTGCAGGAGTCGCGATCCGTCGCCATCGCGTTGACCGTCGCCGCAGCGACGGCGACGCTTGGCCTGCGGCTGGCCGCACCGCGGTGGTTGATCGCCCAGGGTATGCTCGCCCTGTTTGCAGGCTGGATGTTGACCCGGACGCTGCAGCGTCACCGCCTTCGATTTGATCTCGAGCGCCGCACCGTCAGCTACCACCGCGGCTGGTGGTTCGCAGCCGCATTACGCCACGTCAGCCTCGACGCAGTCACCGGCGTTTACATTGACCGTTACGAACCTACGATCGAAGCCGCAGGAAGCCGACTGCGTAGCCGCCTGATCTCCGTCGAGTTGCGGGACTGGGAGGACGGATTTGTGCTCGGCTTTCCGATGGGTCCAAAGGTCGCGGCGGAAAAAGCTGCAGACTACGCCCAGCGACTCGGGGTGGCGACGGTCGACCGCACCGGCGAGACTGAGTCCCTGGATGAGTCTGAGGATGAGTCTGAGGATGAGTCCCGGGATGATAGAGAACAATAAGTTTAGCCTTAATGCCCGATGTAAGGTTCGAGCGCCAAAATCTCCACAATGAAGAACGGCAAGCTCAAACCCGCAACCAAGAGGCACGTCAGCTTCGTCAGGCCCCAAGGGGCGTCACCAGAGGCTCGGTTCTTCGAGAATCCCGACTCTCTGAGATGACCGCGACTGTACGTCACATCGCACACGTGCCGCGGGAAAATTCCCACCCACACACCCTCCTCAAATTCCTCCACACTACTGTCGTTCAACCGACAGTCAATCCGCTGCGAGCCAGCCCCCTCGGGGCTGGCTCGGACATCCCTCTCAGCCGATTCAACGTTGGCTGTTGAGCTGAGCAGCCATCAACCCGATCTGCACATCCCCCACCGGCAGCAAACCAGCGGCGGTGAGCTCGCGCGCCAGCATCTCAGCCATATGGGCATGGCCTTCGAGAGTGAAGTGACAGTCGTCGTAGAACTCCTCGGGGTGATGGCGTTCAAAATAGTCCTGGACGTCGATCACCGGAATCCCGCGCTGGCTCCCGAGCTCAACCAGACTGCGGTTGTAGAGCGGGATCTGTCCGCGCCAGTTGTGATCTACCTTCGCCAACTCCTGGCGCGGCATCAAGTGGGGTCGTGTCAACAGCACGACGTCTACGTTGTGCTCGCTGCCGGTTTCGGCAAAACCTTCGAGGTTGGCTAGATAATCAGCGAGCGGCACCCGCTCCCCCACCGACGGCGGTCGCTCTGGCGCCCAGCGCCGCGCGACTTTATCCGCCACCCGATAGAAGCGGTAGCGAACGAGCTGGCGTTGGACGGCAACAAGCCAGCGGGGTGGCAACCGAAAGTCGCGGTCAGGCACCCCGATCGCCGGCGCGATGTCGTTGTAACCGAAGGAAACCGTGACGAGGTCCGGCTGATAACGTGCGACCTGCTGGCGGAAACGCTTCAGCCCCTGGTGCGACGAATAACCGGCCACCCCGGCGTTGACCACCTCGATCGCCATCCCCGGGGCGACATGCTCCCGCTCGAGCACCTCCTGCAGCACCTCCGTCCAGCCCCGCCGATTGGGTCCATCGGTATTCGAATCGCCGTAACACATGATGCGGAAGGTGCCGGCGGGTTTGGGCACCGTCATCAACGGCCCTTTGAATCGCTGAGAGGTGTAAGGGTGTCGATCGATCGGCCGCCACAGCAGCGCCGGATCTGGGATCCGGTAGTTGTCGGCGGTGATGTGAGCCCGGCGAAAGTCTTCCGCGCCGCGCTTCACCATGGTCAGCATCGCGTTGTAAGGCTCGACAACTCCGGTGCGGGTGAGGATCTGACCAACGGTCTCCAACGCTCCGATCGTGACGATCACCGTCGCCACCAGCAACAGCAGATTCGCAAGCAGCTTGCGGCTAGCGATGGCATCGTTCAAACGCTCGAAGAAGCGACGACCACGCCTCCGAGCAGTGACGTTGATCGCAATGAGCACAACGATCAAGACGCTGATGCCATCGCCGCGATAATACGGATATTGCACCGCCGCCAGGAATGCCAGCGTCAGGTTCAAGGCCACCACGATCGGTGGCAGATGGGATCTCTTCATGGCGCCACATCCTAACGCGGACGCCAAAAACAACCCACTCTAGAAGCTCCAAATCTTCAACGCGAAGGGACGAACCGCCTCACCACCCCAGTGGGTCGGTTTCCGGCGGAGTCTCGAGCTCCGACGACAACCTTCCGATCGAGCTGCGGGTCGCAATCGCGAGGTGATTCAGCAGATCGAGTACTTGCTCCATGGAGGCCGGGAGGTCAACGCCAGCGGTCTCCGGCGGCAGCTGGGGGTCACACAAGATCTGGCAATGTTCGCTCAGCTCGGTGCCATAGCTGACGAGCATATCCTCCAACCTCTCGTCACGGCGTAGCCGCGGGATGAGCTCGTTCGAGATCTCGTGCAGGTAAGGACGCATCGACTGCAGTAGCCCCTCGGGAATCGCTCGCTGTTGTTTCAACAGCCGACGAACGAGCTCGAAGGACTTACGTTGCGAGTTCGAACGGGAGAGCAATGGCTGCAGAACCAAATTCAAGCTTTGCAACGCCTCGAGCCGCGATGTCAAAGGATCGGAAGAAGGCCGCCGGACCGACATTACGGTCTCGTCGAGAGACGGGTCGGCGAACCCCGCTCTCGATGCTGAGGCGACCGTCGGGTTCTCGAGGTGAGGCGATGGTGAAAACGAGCTCACCGAACGTGCCCCGGTAGGTGGCGCCAAAGCGTCGAAGGAAGCTGGATAGAGCTCCTGCTCTTGTCCTACCGCAGCCAGGTCTTGCGGCAAAGGGTCTTGCGGCAAAGGGTCTTGCGGCGACAGATCTTGCAGCGCCGGAGCCTCGAGGCGGGGGGCTCGAAGGCTGAGGTCTTCAAGCGACGGCGCCACTCGTGAAGGACCTGCCAGCGACAAATCTTCCAGTGTAGGAGCGTTGAGAGAGAAATCTTCGAGAGACAGATCTTGTAGAGCGGGGTCTGCAAAAGATCCGGCGGTGAGAGATGCGGCAGCGAGAGAACGATCGTCTGGAGGTAGGGTCTCCAGCGACGGAACGTCCAAAATAGGAGTCACCAACGAAGACCCAGACTGGAAAAGATCCTCGGGATTCGGATCGAACTCCGGCAGCGTGGTCCCGGCGTCCGCCGAGGTCACCGCCGCCCGCCCAGAAGACGGCATCAACTCACCCGTCGGCTCACCCATCAGATCCGAGAGCTCGGGTACCGGCTGTTGACTATCTCGCTTGATCGCCAACGACGCCCGCTTCAACACGGATCCTAGCAACAGCTCCAAAAAGGTCTTCAGATCCTCGTCATAGAGCAGTGGCACGAGGTCGTGATACTGCTCCGGCATCCGTTCTCGCCGCGACAGCTTGCGCTCCTCGTCTTCCCGCCCTGCCGCTTCGTCTTCCTTCTCCATCGTCACGATGAAGTGCAGTTCCTTGACCCCGTTCTGCCCAATAATCTTGCGCAGAATCTCGACGTCGAGGATCGTCGCCAATTCGGTCGCGATCTTCGTCATCGCCTGGTAGGTCGCCGTTGGATCGTCGTCGGCAACTTCGGCGTCGGTGCGCCAGGTGCTGTTGTGGTGGGTCAGCAACTGATTGATCCGAGTGCTCAGTTGGCTCTCGCGTTGTTGAATCTGATGGTAATCACCAGAATACAGAGCGCGTCGACTCGAGACTTGCATCAGCTTGCCGAGATTGCCGAGCAGCGAGTAGAACGGAGCCAGTGCATATTGATCGACTCGGCGTTGCTGCCCCCAGCTTTCGATCACTTCTACCAGCGGCACCTCGGCGAGGAAATTACCGATCGTCTCGGTCACCTCACTCAAGGCTTCCACGAGTTGCTCATTACGATCGAATTCTTCGGCCTTCTCAGGAAACAAAATCGGCTCGATCTCGACGCCACTCCACAACCCCTCGGCGATCAAGCTGGCAGCCGCGCCCATGATGGAGCTGGTGTACTTACCTTTGAGGTCCGCACTGATCTCACAGACAAAGGCGCGCTCGTGGAAACCCAACGAACGCAACGCGTC
>JAJCXQ010000716.1 GCA_029263355.1 Acidobacteriota bacterium
CCCACCGAAGAATCAGTACGGCGTGCGATGGCGATCCAGCTGATCATCAACAAGGAATTTGGCCTGACCTTCTGCGAGAATTCGACCCAAGGCAGCTTCCTGATCGAGGAACTGACCGACCTGGTCGAGGAGGCTGTGTTCCAGGAGTTCGATCGCATCAGCGAGCGTGGTGGAGTGCTGGGGGCAATGGAGTTGCAGTATCAGCGCGGCGAGATCCAGAACGACTCGCTCAAGTACGAGCATCTCAAGCATTCAGGAGAGCTGCCGGTGATCGGAGTCAATACCTTCCGGCCACGGGATACGACCGCCGACCAGACGCCGCGTGACATCGAGCTGACGCGTGCGTCGGCGAGCGAGAAGGAAAGTACGATTCAGCGCCTTGGCGACTTCCATAATCAGCATGCTGAGCAGGCCCCACAAGCGCTCGAGCGCCTGCGCCAGGTCGCGCTGGCGGGAGAGAACCTCTTCGCTGAGCTGCTGTCCGCAGCACGCTTCTGCTCATTGGGCCAGATCACCCGAGCGCTCTATGCGGTAGGCGGTGAATACCGGCGCAATCTCTGAGCTGGTAAATCCTGATAAATAAAGAGCTTTGGTTGGTTTAGCTCAGTTGACTCAACCGAGCTGGGGTGCTACTTTAAAAGCTCGATAGATTGCGACATGGATGCGGTTGGAACCGAGCGATTTGCTGGGTGAAAAACACTGGTAAGTTGACGCCGTCGGACAAATCCTACCGTGGTAGCAGCAAACCCCAGGCGCTACGGATCTTTGCTGAGGAATGTAGCAGCTAGAGTTGGAGGGCCGATGGCCAAGAAGATCTTACTTGCCGACGACAGCGTGACGATCCAGAAAGTCGTTGAGCTCACCTTCATGGATGAGGATTACGAAGTCGTAGCGACTAGTGATGGCAGCTCGGCTCTCGAGCGGTTGCCGGAGGTTGCCCCGGATTTGGTGATCGCGGACGTCCACATGCCACAGACCGATGGTTACGAGGTCTGTCGCCAAACCAAGCAGAATCATCCCGGGATCCCGGTCTTGTTGCTGGTTGGGACCTTCGAACAGTTCGATGAGGCCAAAGCCACTGCAGTCGGCGCCGACGGTCACTTGAAGAAGCCCTTCGATTCCCAGGATCTCTTGACTCAGGTCGAGGCGCTGATCGCCGATGCTGTCGATGCCAGCACTGCCGATGCCAACACTGTCGATGCCAGCACTGTCGATGCCAGCACTGCCGATGCCAGCATTGCCAATAGACCTGAGGTGTCCGAGGGGGCAGTCGAGCCTATCGTCACTGACGAACCCGTGGTTGCTGAGCTCGAGCCACCGATGTTGATGGACGAAGTCAAGGAGCCGGGGAGTCCTGTTGCGGATACTCGTCCGACAGCGCGGCGCTCGTTTGTTGATCCGGTCGAGGATATTGCTGAGGTCGAGGCGCCAGTGGCGTCGGCCTTGGTTTCGGGTGACGTCATTGAGGACGTTGCTGAGGACGCGGCGGCGTCGGTTGTGGAGAGTGCAGAGTCGTCGGTTCCGGCTAATATTTTCGAGACGACTCCTGGCGATTTCAAGGCTCCTGACTTCACGTTTGGTGCGTCAAACCGAGATCCTCTACCGGAAGTTGAGCCGGTCGACACGATCGAACCGTCGGTCGAAGCCGCCGGTGACCACTGGGCAGATGCTGGCGCGATAGAAGCGCCGGCCATGGAAGAAATGGTGGAGCCATCAACTATAGAGTCCCCCGCATTAGAGTCCCACGCATCAGAGTCCCCCGCATTTGAGTCCCCCGCATTTGAGTCCTCGTTTGAAGTCGAGGCTGTGGCTGCCGATAGCGGTGAGTCGCCGTTAGCGGAGGCCGTCGATCTCGAAGCTCCAGCGCTAGAGAGCTCACCGGATCCCGTCGCTGAACCGGAACCGGTTGCCGCAGTGGCCGTCCCGACACCAGATCAAGATACGGTGTCTGAAGTCACAACTTCGGATGTCGCTGCAACCAATGGCTCGAAATCGCTTACCGACGAAGACGTTGACCGAATCGCTAAACGCGTGGCAGAGATCATAGGAGAGAAAGCCCTGCGAGAAGTCGCTTGGGAGGTTATCCCCGATTTGGCCGAAGTGATCATCAAAGAGCGCATTCGCGAGTTGGAGAGCCAAGTCGAATAAGTATCTTTCGCCGCCTCCACGGGAGGCGTCGTCGTTATGAGTTTTCCCGAGTATGTACGGGCTGTTGGGCAGACTTGGCCAGGTGGTGGCTCTCGACTGGTCGTGCTCAAGTGTCCGGCATCCACCCATCAGCTGGCACGGCGCATCGTCAGAGAATACGCTGAAGAGAATGTCGAGGCTCCGGCTTGCGATTTTCTGGCCTGGCAACAGAATGCAGGGCGTGGCCGGGAGGGACGTCGTTGGTTGAGTCCGCCGGGGGCCGGCGTCTATGTGACGCTGATCCGCCCCCTGTCGACAGCCCCACGGCGTGCCGCTCGAGCGGTCGAGCTGCAAACATTGCCGGTACTGGTTGCCTGTGCTCTTGCCGAAACGGTCAACGAACGATTAGGCGGCAAATGCCAGCTGAAGTGGCCTAATGATCTCATGGTGGAGGGGCGCAAGCTCGGTGGTATCCTGATCGATGTGATGAGCCGCGCCGAAGATGCCGCGGTATCAGTGATCAGTTTCGGTGTTAATCAGACCGGTGATTCACAGGGGCCACGGACGACTTCGATGGCAGACGAAGGTGCGACACCGGTCGGTTTGGCTGAGTTCGCGGCCCAGTTGGTGGCAGCCGTCGACCGGGCGTTAGCCGAACCTGTCAAGGCTGAAGACACGGTGGCCAAGTATCGGACATTGTCGCACCATCGAGTCGGCGAGACATTGTCTTGGCGGGCGGGTGGCGAAACATTGAAGGGAATTTTCCGCGGCTTCGATCATCGCGGATTCGTTCGCCTCGAAGTAAGTGGCAAAGAGCGGTTATTAACGGCGGGAGAGGTGACTCAAAGTGACTGAAGCGAGTGGCGAGCAAGTCGTTCTGATTGATGCCGGCAACACCAACACTGTGTTCGGTGTTTACTGCGGGGACGAGTTAGTAGAGCACTTACGCCTGTCGACAGATCGCGAACGCACCGCCGACGAATACGGCGCGTTGTTGTTACCCCTTTTCGCGCGCCTCGGGCTGGATCTTGCCGCGACAGATGCGATGATGGTGTCGTCGGTTGTGCCGCCGATCAATTCGACGATGGAAAGCCTGGCGCGCGACTACTTTCACACGACCGCGGTATTCATCGAACCAGGTATGCGGACCGGGATGCCGATTCGCTATGACAATCCGGCTGAGGTAGGGGCCGACAGAATTGTCAACTCGGTTGCTGCCTGTGAAGTTTATGGTCCACCGGTGGTAGTGGTCGACTTTGGGACCGCGACCACCTTCGATGTCATCAACTCGGAAGGCGAGTACGTAGGCGGAGTGATTACTCCCGGCATTGGTATTTCAGCGGAAGCGTTATTCTCTCGCGCCTCGCGTCTTTATCGGGTCGATGTTCGAAAACCTGAAACATTGGTGGGGAGCAACACCTCCAGCGCTATGCAGTCAGGGATCTACTATGGCTACATCGGCCTGGTCGACGGTATTCTCAAGCGGCTGCACGAAGAGATTCCCGATCTGCAGAATGTTGTGGCGACGGGTGGTCTGGCGGCGCTTATCGCAGAAGGCTCCGAATTCATCCGTGAGGTCAACCCGATGTTGACTCTGATCGGGCTCAAGTTGATCTATGACCGACACCGAGTTAGCTGAGCCCGAGTCGGGGCCTCACCCGTACTTCCTGGCGATCGAGGATGTTTTCCTCGAACTGCGTGGCTCGCCGCTTCAGTTGTCGCCCAAGGATTGGCAGATCGCTCGGGGGTGGCATGACGCTGGGGTGCCCCTCGGATTGGTCGAGCGGGTGGTGCGTGAAGTCTTCGAGCGCCGCCGAGCTAGCCAGAAGCAAGACAAAGTGTGGAGCCTGCGTCACTGTAAGCGGGCGGTTGACGCCGCATGGCGGCGGCAACAGGAGCTGGCCGCCCCCGGCTCCTCGGAGGCGACTGAAGAGCTCGATCTCGCCGGCCGCCTGGCCCGGTTGTCGGCGGCGTTGCCGAACGAGCTCGGCGATCGAGAGAGCTTGGTTGCCACGATCCTTGGTTTGGAAGGTGACGCTGAGTCGATCGAAGCTCAGTTGGCTCAGATCGATCACAACGTGATGGCCGCGGCGGATGATGCGCAGGCTCCCTCGGACCGTCGAGACATCGAACGCGAGCTCGCCGAGGCGCGGGCTGCCTTGGCCGAGCGATTACCTGATGACGAGCTCGAGCGTTCGGCCGAGCGCTTGCGGGAAGAGATTCTGAGGCGCCGTCTCGGCTTGCCAGTTTTGTCTTTGTTTGCCCCGGAGGCTCTGCCTTCGGAGGGATAGGTGCGGCATGGACTTCGACGAGCTTCAAGATCGGCTACCTCAGACCTTCGAGGATGGTCGTCTGTCGCGTTCGGAGCGGCGTGCCTTGAAGGCGATCTTCAAGGATCTCAATCTTTCGGCCAGTCAGCGCCTCAAACTCGCCGACCGTGCCTTCGACATTGCGCGCCAGGCGCCAGCGAGGGTACCCACCGGGCAGGTTCTAGATTGGCTGGAGGGGTTGGTCAAGCTGTTGCTGAGCCGCGATTCGAGCCCCGGCCATCGCAGGGAGGCGTATTTCGCGCCACACCAAGACTGCGCCCAGCACATCCGGCAGCTATTCGACGACGCCAAGTCCAGTGTCGATGTTTGTGTCTTCACCATTACAGACGACTCGATCACCCGTGCCATCTTGAGGGCCCACCGGCGAGGGCTTGCGGTGAGGATCATCACTGACAATGAGAAGAGTTGGGATCGAGGCTCCGATATCTGGGAGCTGGCAACGGAAAAAATTGCGGTGCGTCTCGATGGTAGTGAGGATCACATGCATCACAAGTTTGCGATCTTTGACCGCAGTCTGGTGGTCACCGGCAGTTACAACTGGACGCGGAGTGCCTCGCTGCACAATCAAGAGAATATCGTCCTGACCGACGATCCTCGATTGGTGTCGTCCTTTCTCGCCGAGTTCGAAGGCTTGTGGACCAACTTTGCCCCGGCCCACCCGACACAGGCAGCACCATGAGCATCCTGGTTTGCCTCTCGATCGCCGTTCGGATCTTGAATTTTTTCTGGTCGATTGCTTTGGTCCGTCGGGTCCGCGATTGGCGTCTGGCCTTCTTGCCGCTGATGATGGTCTTGACGGTGATGCGTCAGACGATAGACCTGGTCGAGGATGGTGTCGCCTGGCAGATTTCGTGGTCCATGCCGCTGTCGGAAGTACCGGGTCTGATGTTGAGTGGCATTACTTTTCTGCTGATCTTTGTACTGGAACGGATCTTCAAGGAGCGTAGCGACGCCAAGGATGCTCTCGAGGCGTCGCTCGCCAAGTACCACACGGTTTTCAGCTCGAGCCCAGATGCCATCGTGATCACCGCTCTAGGGGACAGCAGGCTGCTCGAAGTCAACGAGGGATTCTGTCGTTTCTTCGGGGTCAACAGTGAGGAAGCGGTCGGGCGCACCAACGCCGAACTTGGAATCTGGACCGATCGCAATGATCGGTTGCGGGCGCTCGAGATTCTCGAACGCGATGGGAAGGTCCATGATTTCGAGACCCGGTTCGAGACTCGGCTCGGTGGTTCGGCCGGTTCCAGAAAGACGGTTCCGTGCTCGATCTCGATCGAGGCGATCGAGATCGATGGCCAACCACACACTCTCACGGTGATCCGAGACATCAGCGAGAGCAAACAGGTAGAGGAAGTACGCGAGGCATTCGTCGAACAACTCGAGGCCAAGAATGCCGAACTCGAGCGTTTCTCCTACACCGTCTCTCATGACCTCAAGAGCCCTCTGGTGACCATTCGTGGATTCGTCGGGCTGTTGGAGCGAGATGTCGCGTCTGGCCATGCTGAGCGCATTCAGCGTGATATCGAACGTATCGACGGTGCGGCGGCCACCATGGGTCGGTTACTCGATGAGTTGCTCGAGCTCAGTCGCATCGGCCGGGTGACCCAACCTCCTACCGAAGTTTCACTCACCACCCTCGCGCGTGAGGCTGCCGAACTGGTTGCCGGGCGGATCACCGAGCGGGACGTCCGGCTGCGGATCGCTGACGATCTTCCGATCGTGAGCGGCGACCAACCACGGCTGGTCGAGGTGTTTCAGAACCTGCTCGAGAACGCCATCAAGTTCATGGGAGAGCAGAGTAGCCCACGGGTTGAGATTGGAGTCGGAGAGAGCCGTGGCCAGCTTGCCTGCTACGTGCGCGATAATGGGATGGGGATCGAGCCGCGTTATCATGAGAAGATCTTCGGCCTATTCAATCGTCTTGATCAATCGGTCGAAGGGACCGGAATCGGGTTGGCACTGGTCAAGCGGATCATCGAGGTCCACGGTGGCGAGATTTGGGTCGAATCGATGGGAGCGGGGCAAGGCTCGACCTTTTGGTTGACCCTCCCAGGCCTGGGATAGCCCCTTCACCGAGTAAACACTACGCGATCCGACAGATCGGAGACGGTTTTTACGTCTCTTGTTCTATGTGGATTGTGCGAAAACTAGCGATTCGTGGGCGGCGTTGCATCGCAGCGTCTCGCCAGCTTTGGAACCTGCTGTGGGCGTGTTGGTCGGCGTCTGTGGTGGTTTGCGTGCCAGCTACCTGCCGTTACCGTGGGTCGGGCTATTGTTGGCCTTGGGCTTGGCTCTGTCCGGGCGAGCGGGAAGGGCGATTGCAGCCGTGGCTGGTGGGTTGCTCGCTGTGTGTCTCGAGCCCGTTCCAGGGCCGAGTCTGAATCTCGATCGACCCGTCGAGGTCGTAGCGGTCGTCAGTGGCCATCCAATTCAACAGCGTGACGAGACCTTTTTTCGAGCCACCGCTCGGATCTGGCGTCAACGCCATGATATTGCGATCGAATCCTTCGATCTCCAAGTCACCTTGCCAAGAGGAGATACGCCTCCACCATCCATCGGGTCGACGGTTCGTCTTCGAGGCTATCTCGGTCGATCTGCAGGGTTTGCCAACCAGCCTACAATCGATCCCGGGCCGTGGCGACTGTATGTCAAGAGCCAACGTTTCCTAGAGCTCGTCACTCCACCTGGGCCGCTGATGGTGGTCGCGGGTCGGCTTCGCTGCGTCGCTGAGGAAGCGATCGAGGAGATCGATCGGATGGGATCTGGCGGCGCCGCCTTGGCGCGCGCTTTACTTTTGGGAGACCGGTCGCGTCTACCCAAAGCCTGGCAACAAGCCTTACAGCGCTGCGGTTTGGCGCATTTGTTGGCAGTTTCAGGCTTGCACGTCGGTCTGCTGGCGTGGCTCCTGCTGGTCTTGAGTCGCCTCGTTCCAGTCAAACTGCGGATGTTACCGGCGGCGCTGGGGATCTTGATGTACTTGCTGATTGTCGGGCCGCGACCTTCGATGTTGCGGGCGGCGGTCATGGGACTCATCGCCCTTGCGACCCTCACCCTGCAGCGGCCTCCGCAAGGACTGAACGCTCTGGCCTGTTGCATCTTGGTGTGGGTTGTCCATGATCCTGGCATCGTCGGCGAGCTTGGGTTTCAGCTCAGCGTCGCGGCGACTGCAGGGATTCTGATCCTTCTGCCGGTGTTCAACCGCCGTTGGATCTTGGTTCCCCGTGTCCTGCGAGGGCCGCTGGCGGTGACCGTGGCGGCGCAGGTGGCGACGATTCCGTGGATTGCACCCCTCGAGGGTGGAGTTCACCCGTTGTCGCCCCTATTGAACCTGGCTGCGATTCCGTGGTTGGCCGGTTGCTTGCTACTAGGGTTTGTTGTCTTGTTGCTGGCATCCTTCGTAGGCTCTGCTGCCTGGATGCAGACCCTACTCGATGTCGCTGCGTCTCCCATCCAGGCTCTGGTCGAGATCGGGCCGGTGGCAGGATTGTTTTTGCCTCTAGGGATCTCTCCGCAGTCTAGCTGCCTGTTGGCGTTGACTGGAATCTCTCTCGGGTTGTGGCCTTGGAAGACAACGCGTGTTGTTCTTGTGCTGGGGTGTTGTGCGCTGTCCGGTGATGCACTGTCTGGTGATGCACTGTCGGGTGATGCACTGTCGGGAGACGGTGTCAGATCGGGACCAGAGTTCATTGTGCTCGATGTTGGACAAGGAGATGCGACATTGCTTCGCGATGGTCGTCATGCGGTTTTGATCGACGGTGGTGGTTGGCGGCGAGGTGACCTCGGCGGGCGCGTTGTCGTTCCCGCTTTGGCCGCACTGGGCGTTCATCGTCTCGACGCTGTATTGTTGACCCATCCGGATCTGGACCACTGTGCCGGTCTGGTCGACGTGGCGCGTTATCTGCCGGTCGATGAGCTCTGGATGGGGCCAGGATGGGTCGAAGGGCGGTGCGCGACCGAACTCTTGGCGACGACCGTCCGGCGGTGGCGGGTGTTGTGGCGTGGTGAAGCGGAGCGGGTTGGACGTTGGCATCTGCAAATCTTGCATCCGGCCGCCGGCATGCGTCACAGTCGCAACGATCGTTCACTGGTGGTCGCTGCCAATCTCGGTGAGCATCGCCTGTTGCTGACCGGGGATATCGAAACCTCGGCCGAGCGTCGATTGGTGACTCAGTACCGTAATCTCGACCTTCTGCACGAGGTGGATGTTCTCAAGGTTGCACACCATGGCAGCAAGACGTCGACCTCGGATGCTCTACTTCGGGAGGCATCCCCGCGGATCGCCCTCATCTCTAGCGGCCCTGGCAACCGCCATGGCCACCCTCATCCGAAGGTCTTAGAGCGACTGCGGATCGTCGGGGCGCGGGTGCTGCGCACAGACCGGATTGGCATGATCCGTCTCCGCTTTCGATCGCAGGGTCGAATCTCCATCGAGTTGCCGGCTCAGCCTCGGAGAACTTCAGGAAAATGAGTATCTTTGGTCTTGTGTAATATCTCTGAGAGAGAATGTGCCCGACAAAAAGAAAGTGGAGCCGTCATAGACAATGTAACGTTGATAACGCAGAATGACAAAGTGGACGTAGTGGCAGGGGGCGACGCAGCCTGACGGTACAGCTTGGCGTAGCCTGACGGTACAGCTTGGCGCAGTCAGATGGCGCCAGGAGGCGCAATCTGGCGCCGCTAAGTGATCTGATTCGCCTCAACGACTTGTGATGAACCGGTGAAATGAGACCTTTGATCGCTATTCTAGGGCCGACCGCGACCGGCAAGACCGGTCTTGGTTTACGTGTCGGTAAGGAGTTCAACGGCGAGATCATCAATGCGGATGCGCTGCAGGTCTATCGTGGGCTGGATATCGGTACCGACAAGCCGTCGGCGGAGATGCGCGCGGCGCTGCCGCATCATCTCGTCGACATCCTCGACCCAGAGGAAGTCTACTCGGCAGGAGAGTTCGTTCGACGTGCTCGGCCATTGATCGACGAGATCCGTGAGCGTGACGGCACACCGATCCTGGTCGGCGGGAGCGGTCTCTATCTGCGGGCTCTGTTGCAGGGTTTGAGTCCGATGCCACCCAGTGACCCGGAAACGCGTCGAGCACTCGAGGAGCGGTGTACACGGGAGGGCCTCGCGAAACTCTACGAAGAGTTGGGAGCGGTTGATCCGGACACCGCCCGTCGACTGGCTCCGAGGGATCGACAGAGGATATTGCGGGCGCTCGAAGTCGCGACTACCAGCGGTCGTCCCCTGTCCAGCTGGATCCGTCAACGCCCCCTTGGAGGCGAGCCTTTGAAGGCGGTCAAGATAGGTTTGACGCTGCCTCGAACCATCCTATACGATCGCATTTCGAGCCGGGTCGAGGATATGGTCAGGCAGGGCTGGGTTGACGAAGTCGCAGCGATTCTTCACCGAGGAGTCGATCCCCAGGTCCCTGCCTTCCAGGCCATCGGATATCGACAGATCGTGCGGCATGTCCAAGGGGACTGGAGCTTACAGGCGGCTACAGAAGATACGATTCGCGCCACCCGTCGCTATGCCAAGCGCCAGATAACCTGGTTTCGAAAAGAGGAAGACGTGCGGTGGATTCCCGCTTCAGATCTCGAAGCGGAATTGCCACTTTTGTTCGAACAGCTCAACAGTGGAGGTTCAGTGGCTCGATTACCAGGCATAACAACAATCTCCAAGATGTATTTCTTTTCCAACGCCACACGGCAGCCCCACACAGGGCCTTTGTGCTGCTCTACGGGAAGCGACTCCAGGGCCGGCTCAAGCGGTTCGACCGTTTCGCAGTCGTCGTCGATACCGGGGCGCAAGAGATACT